>NZ_DHYX01000084.1:42736-76287 GCF_002414285.1 Clostridium sp. UBA5119
AAAGTAGTTGATAAGATTTGCTGCAGGATAAACTACTAGCGAAGTTCCACCTATAATTAATGTGTCTGCTTTTGAGATAGCATCTATAGCTTCTTTAAGTACACTTTCATCTAAACCTTCTTCATATAAAACTACATCAGGTCTAACAGTTCCACTACATTTAGGACAAGTAGGTATTCCTGTAGAATTTAAAATAAAATCCACATCATAGCTATCATTACACTTTATGCAATAGTTTCTGTGAATTGAGCCATGGAGCTCAAATACATTTTTAGAACCAGCTGCTTGATGAAGTCCATCAATGTTTTGAGTAATGATTGCTTTAAGTTTACCCAATTTTTCAAGGTTAGCAAGGGCTATATGTGCTCCATTAGGTTTAGCTTCAGGATATATAAGTTTTGCTTTATAAAAATTAAAAAATTCCTCAGGAAATCTTATAAAGTAAGTATGAGAAACTAACTGTTCAGGAGAAAGTGTCATGTTAAGTCGTGCATTAAAAAGCCCATTAGCACTTCTAAAATCCGGTATATTTGATTCGGTAGATACTCCTGCGCCACCAAAGAATACTATGTTATTGCTATTTCTTAAAATTTGTGTTAGTTTTTCTATTTCAGTATTCATAAAATCATCTCCATAAATTATTTATTAATCCTATTATGACACGAAATTATCGAAAATAAAATATACTTATAGAATGTATTGGATAATATTGTATTTGATGTTATTATCAATAGTGATATTAAAATGATAGAAAGAATATAAATGGATATTAAAAATGAGGCAAAAGATATAATATTAAGAAAGGTTAAAATATAAAAAAACCATTTTACTATTATAGGTATAATAAAAAAATGTAATTAAATCATTATACAAGGAGGTACTAAAGTTGGAAAATACAGTAGTACTATATCAATCAAAGTATGGAGCTACAAAAAAATATGCGGAATGGTTAGCAGAAGAGCTCTCAAGTAACATAATTGAAACAAAACAAGCTGATATAGAACAAGTTGCAAAATACGATACAATTATTTTAGGTGGAGGTATTTATGCAACAGGTATAGCAGGAGTATCTTTTCTAAGAAAACATTATGAAAAACTAAAGGGTAAAAGAATAGTAGTTTTTGCAGTGGGAGCATCTCCATATGATGAAAAAGCTATGACTGCTATAAAAGAGCGTAATTTTAAGGGGAAACTTAATGAAATCCCATGTTTTTATTGTCGTGGTGCTTGGAATGAGAAAAGTATGTCTTGGAAAGACAAAACCCTTTGTAATATTCTTAAAAAAGCTGTTGCAAAAAAAGACCCTAACAATTACGAACCTTGGGAAGCTGCATTAATGCAAGCAATTGGCTCTAACTTCGATTGGACAAACAAAGAAAATCTTAAGCCACTTATTGAGTTTATACAAACAAAATTATAATGATATTTGGGATATGAGACATAGAATAGGCTAATAACTATAACTTATAACCATAAAGTTGAATACCACTCAAGTTTTTTCAACTTAAGTATGAACTACTCTCCATTGTTGACAGTTGTAATTAAGCTTATAATAAAGATACTTAAAGAGCCATATAAGGCGGAGGTAGTGAATATGAATAGATTAAATATTGGAGAAACTATTTTACGGTTAAGAAAAGAAAAAAAGATTACTCAAGAGCAGTTGGCAAGTATGATTGGTATTTCAGCTGGAGCGGTAAGTAAATGGGAGACTGGAAATTCAACGCCCGATATTTCTTTATTAGCTCCATTGGCAAGAGCGTTAGATACTTCTTTAGATATTTTACTGTCCTTTCAACAAGAACTCTCTGAAGTGGAAGTAATTAATATAAAAAAAGAATTAGTTGATGTGTTTTTACATCAGGGATATATTAAAGGAGAACAAAGATGTAAAGAATATGAGAAAGAATATCCTAATAATATATATTTAAAATTGATAATAGCACAATTGATTCAAATGTATTCTATGATGTCAGGTAATGTTTCGGAGGAATGTATAAAGTCTAGAATAGAGTATTGCTTAACTTTACTTTATCAAGTTACTGAAAGTAAGGTTTCAAAATATATATCAGCAGCTTTATTTTCTATTGCTAATATACAAATGACCTTAGAAAACTATGAAGAAAGTGAAAAGGCCCTTAAGGAATTATCAAATTCATTTATAGATCCTATGGTACTATATTCTTCACTGTTACAGAGGCAAGGTAAGAATAAGGAAGCAGAAAACATGTGCAAAGGAATGTTATTACAGTATTTAAACCAAAGTAATGCAATGATATCAATTTTAGCAAGTGTATCAAAGAGTGAACATAATTATGAAAAAGCGGCTTTGTATTTAGATGCTTTAAATCAAGTAGAAAATATATTTAAAATAGGAATGGGTTCAGGAGCATATAATTACTGCAGGCTATATATTGAAGTAGGAGATAAGGAGCTTGCTTCAAAGTGGTTTAACAATTATGTAAAAGAGCTACTTTCTACAGAATACGATTATAGTAATAACCCTTATTTTGAAAATCTTAGATTAGAGGTGGATGTGGAAGGGCAGAAGATAATAAGAAAGAATTTATTTCAATCACTTATGGATGAAGAAGATTTGAAAGTATTATGTGGAAGCCTAGAGTATGAAGAGGCAATTAAAGAACTAAAAAACGCTGTTTCTGAAATGTAAAAGTGGATTTTGTATGTTCATCAAAAAAGTAAAATAAATAACATGTGAGGTTTGATTATGATATATTCATTTAACTCTACTTTTTTAAAAGAAGGTAATAGAATATTTGTATCTATTCCTTTTAATGTATGGGAAACATGCAAGAAAAAAGGAATGATACCTGTTAAGGTAATCATTAATGATGTATATTTTGAGTGTAAGTTGATGCCAAAGGGAAAAGGAGTTTATTACATTCCAATTGTAAAGTCAGTTTTGAATAAAATAAGCTCTGTGGATGAAGTCTGTGTTAAATTTGAGATAATTGAGGGATTAACTAGAATTAATTTCGATAGTCCATATAATAAGGAGAACCCTATAAGAAAGATTGATAACATAGAATATGTTAATCAACCAGATAAGGGGCTTTGTGGACAAGCATGTATTGCTATGTTAACTGGATTATCTATTGATGAAATAATAAATGTTATGCACAGTAATAAATGTCTGGCAAGTATAAGCAAAGTCATTGAGGCACTAGATTATTACGGGATAGCTCATTCAGATAAATTTATTTATACAAGGGGAATAGAAGTAAAGTTTCCTAAATGTTGTATCATTAATGTCCAAGGAAATAAAAAGAGTCATCTTATGGTTTATTATAATGGAATATATTATGATCCTACATATGGAGTTAGGTCAGATTATCCATATGAGAATGTGATTAGTTATTTAGAGATTACTGTTGAATAACTAAAAGGTTACAGTAGAATTTTTATATAAACAAAGTGTTTTTTTATATAAAGGCTATTAATATAAAATATATAAATAAAGAGGATAGTATAAATATATCGTAGTAGGTGTAAAATTAATAAAGTGAGGTAGTATTTATGAATTTAGAAATGGTTACAATAGCAGTAGCAGATTTAGAAAAGTCAGAAAAGTTTTATAAAGAAATTTTAGAGTTAAAAGAAATGCATAGAATAGATGCTCCAGATGGAATACGTATTGTTTTCTTAAAGGATGAAGAGGGTGGAATTATTGAATTAATAGAATATCCGAAGAATTTTACAGGGGTAGAAAAAGTCAATGGTTCAAATGTTTCTATTGTATTTAATGTAAATGACTTCAATGAAGCTGTAAGAAAATTAGAAGAGCAAAATATAAAAATAATTAATGGGCCTATGGAAAGATATATCTTTATACATGATCCAAATGGCGTGAAAATTGGAGTTAGACAAAAGGATTAAAAGATATTTTAACTTTTAAAGGCTGATTTAGCATATTGATAAATAAAGGTTACACTACTACGAAATTATAAATAATAGAAATATAACCAGTGAATTTATTTTCAAAATAAATCACTGGTTATTTTAGTGTGCCCTATATATAAAGAATAAGTATATACTGTGATAAATTATTTTATGAAAATCCATTGAGAATTTTATTGATTTATAAAACCTTAGATAAAAAATCTATAGTTCTAGAGTTTTTAGGATTTCCAAAAAGTTCATCTGGAGTTCCTTCTTCTAGAATTTTTCCTTCATCCATAAATAAAATTCTATCTCCAACTTCTCTTGCAAAGCCCATTTCATGTGTTACTACCACCATGGTCATACCTTCTTTGGCTAGTTCTTTCATAACATTTAAAACTTCGCCAACCATTTCAGGATCTAAAGCAGAGGTAGGTTCGTCAAATAGCATTACATCTGGGTTCATGGCTAAAGCTCTGGCTATTGCTATCCTTTGCTTTTGTCCACCAGATAAGGAGCTTGGGTAAGCACTAGTTTTATCTGTTAGACCTACCATTTTTAAAAGGGATAGAGCCTTTTCATTAGCTGATTGAAGTTTTTCACCTTTTACCTTAATAGGTGATATAGTTATATTTTCTAATACTGATTTATGAGGAAAGAGATTAAATTGTTGAAACACCATTCCCATTTTTTCTCTTAGTTTATTTATATTAGCCTTTTTATCAGTGATATTATTTCCTTCAAATATAATTTCTCCTGAAGTCGGCTCTTCTAGTAGATTAAGGCAACGTAAGAAGGTAGACTTACCAGAACCAGAGGGACCAATAATTACAACAACTTCACCTTTAGTTATATGCTCATCAATTCCCTTTAAAACTTCTAGTTCTCCAAAGTTTTTCTTTAAATTTTTAACGTGAATCATTTCCTTTAAGTCTCCTTTCTGCATAAGCCATTAATCTTCCTAGAGTAAATGTTAGGATAAAGTAGCAGATTGCTGCTACAATTAAGGGCTCAAAGTTTCTATAGGTGGCACCTGTAACTAGCTTAGCACCATAAGTAATCTCTGCTACACCTATAGCTGATGCCATAGATGATTCCTTTATTATAGCCACAAACTCATTACCAATAGCAGGTAAAATATTTCTTATGGCTTGTGGTAATATAATATGTTGCATGGCCATTATTTGATTCATACCTAGACTTCTTGCAGCCTCTAATTGTCCTTTATCTACTGCATCAATTCCACTTCTTATTATTTCTGCCACATAAGCTCCAGAGTTAAGTGAAAGTGCTATTACACAAGCTACTAAAGGAGTAAGTTTAACTCCAAAGGAGGTTGTACCAAAATATACTATAAAAATTTGTAGTAATAAAGGTGTTCCTCTTATGAATTCTATATAAATAGAAGCTATAACCCTAGGAATAGGTACTTTTAATACAGATAATTTGGACCTTTTCATGAAGCAAAGAAGGGTTCCTAGGATTGCTCCAAATAGAACTGATAGCATTGCTACTAATAAAGTCCATTGAATACCTTCTATAAACACTGGATAATATTTTTCTAAAAACTTAAAACTTAAATTAGACATAGCTTCCTCCTTTGTAGCTAGTAAAAATTATTGAGCTGTAACCTCATCTTTACTTAATTTTATAGCTTCTTTATAAAACTCTTGTATTTTACCTTCAGATTCTAATCTTTCTAATGTTTTATTAACTGCTTCTAGCAAAGCATTTTGTCCCTTTGGAAGAGCTATAGCAGAACCACCACCGGAAGTATCATTAATTTTTTCTTTTGCAACAGCTAATTCTTCATGAACCATAGCTTGTATATCAGCTACTGGAAGTTCAACAATTACTGCATCTAAGTTTCCAGCTATTAAATCTTGAATTAAAGTTGGAACTTGTGCTAATAACTTAACATCAGCATTTTCAATTCCCTGAGCTAAAGTAGCTTGTGTAGAACCATTTTGAGCTCCTACTTTTTTGCCTTTCAAATCATTAATACTTTTAATAGTTTCAGAATTGTTTTTATTTATCAATATTCCTTGTTCTGCTTGAAAATATATATTTGAGAAATCTATAACTTCTTTTCTTTCTTCATTAACTGATAGTCCAGACACGCCTAAATCAATGATTCCATTTCTTGTAGCATCACAAATAGTGCTAAATTCCATCTCTTGAATTTCGTATTCTACACCCAAATCTTTAGCAATTTCACTTACTAGAGATATGTCTAGACCAACGGTTTTCTTTTCACCATTTTCCATTATAAAGAATTCATAAGGTGCGTAATCAACACTCATACCTACTTTTAATTTTCCTTCTTTTTTTATTTTAGATAGCAAGTCCACCTCTTCTTTATTACTGCATGCCATTAAAGATAGTGACATGGTACCTACCATAGCTAGTGCAAAAATTTTCTTTAGTATACCTTTTTTCATTTTTGTATCCTCCTTGTATAATAATTTATTACTGTTGCATAATTATACAACTATAACTTATAAATATGCAATAGTTTTTCAATATTTTTTTAAAAAAGATTTATATTTATTAAAAAATTTTATATTTATTTAAGTTAAAATACTATATTAGGGGAAAATAAATTATGAAAACCATTGTGAACTCAATGGTGACGTGATAATATTACTATGTTGTTAAAATGAGGGCTTATTACTAAATGGTACAGCTCTAGAAAACTTATTTATATTGAAATCAAGAGGAGTAAAATTATGAAATTATCAGAAAAAGCTAAGAATCGACAAATGAATAAAGAAGCTATCATTTCTATTATTTTGTATATACTTTATTTTATTTGGTGGTATGTTACTGGCTTTGGACTAGGAAGTGGAGATCCATCTACTTATAAATATGTAATGGGACTACCATTGTGGTTTGTATTAAGTAGTTTTGTAGGACCAATAATACTTATTGTAGCAGTAACATTTACTGTAAAGTACTTATTTGTGGATATGGATTTGGAAAGTGACGAAGAACAAAAGAAGAATCATAAGGAAAAATAAAGTGGGGAATGTAGTATGGAAAAAATGTTAATTGTAATACCAATTATTCTTTATTTAGCATTAAACTTATTTGTAGGAGTTTGGATCAGTAAAAATGCAGCAAAAGAAAATTCTAAAAATGGATTTATTAATAATTACTTCATAGGTGGAAGATCCATGGGAGGGCTTGTTCTTGCTATGACACTAATAGCAACTTATACTAGCGCTAGCAGTTTTATTGGTGGACCTGGAATTGCTTATTCTGTAGGATTAAGCTGGGTATTTGTAGCAGTAACTCAAGTTCCAACAGCATTTTTAACACTAGGAATCTTAGGAAAAAAGCTAGCTATAATATCAAGAAAAATTAATGCTGTAACAGTTACAGATTATTTATACAAAAGATATAAATCACCCACAGTAGTTATAATGGCATCTATTGCTTTAGTAGTATTTTTTATTGTAACTATGGTGGCACAGTTTATTGGAGGAGCTGTACTTTTTCAGTCTATTACAGGGTATTCCTATTTGGTAGGACTAATTCTTTTCGGTACAATAGTTATTATATATACTACCATTGGAGGCTTTAAAGCAGTGGTAGTTACTGACACAATTCAAGGAATTATAATGATAATAGGTACAGGACTAATTATTTACTCCATTATAAAGGTTGGAGGGGGAATGGATACTATTTCAGCTACTTTAAATGAAGTTAATCCAGTATGGAATACCCCTTTATCTGGAGAACATTTTAGTAAAGGATATATAATGTCCTTTTGGGTATTAGTAGGAGTAGGGACCCTTGGACTTCCTCAAAATACAGTTAGAGCTATGGGGTTTAAGAATAGTAAATCTATGCATGATGCCATGATTTATGGAACAGTAGTATTTTTTATTTTAATGTTTGGAATGCTTTTAGCAGGAGTACTTTCTGCAGCAATTCTTCCAAAGGGAATTGCAAATTCAGATACTGTTATTCCAACTTTAGTTATTAATATTATGCATCCTATAGCTGCTGGAATATTTCTTGCAGCACCACTAGCTGCAGTTATGTCAACGGTATCTTCTATGTTAATCTTATCTTCTGCTGCAATTATAAAAGATATATATATGAACTACATTATGAAAAATTATGATGTAAAAGAAGGTAAAGATTTTGAAAAGAAAATATCAAAAATGAGTCTATGGTCCACAGCAATTATAGGGCTTATAGTATTTATTCTTGCAATACAACCTCCATCATTACTTACTTTTATTAATCTATTTGCTTTTGGTGGATTAGAGGCTGCTTTCTTTTGTCCAGTGGTCTTTGGTTTATATTGGAAAAGGGCTAATGCTATGAGGGCTATAATATCTATGATTTGCGGTGTTGGTTCCTTTATAATATTTTACATTACAAAGTTTGCACCAATGGGAGTTCAACCTATAGTGCCCGCTCTTGTGGTAGCTATAATTACATTCTTAATGGGAAGTTATATTGGGAAAAAACCAGATAGAGATGTAATAGAATTATTCTATGGTATAGAAGAATAAAGTGTTTAAATGAGTTTAGAGTTATATCAAAACAAAATTAATGTTTAACTAATATTGTACTTATATTTATTTTAAATGAATGTACAATATTTAATTAAGATTAGAAAATTGTTTTAATATAACTCTTTTTAGTTTTCTATCTTCAATAGTATTCAAAAAATACTAGTAAGTTTTTAATTAAAGATGATACTACAAAATAACTTAAGGTATAATAGAATAATATAGAATTAGAGTTTATTTATAGGAGGGAAGGGAAAATGACCAACATATATTTTATTAGACATTGTGAGCCTGACTTTTCAATTCATGAAGATTTCATTAGACCATTAACGGATAAAGGATTAGAAGATAGTAAAAAAGTAGAGAAAGTATTAAAAAATAAAGAGATTCATGCTATTTACTCTAGTCCATATAAACGTGCAATAGATACCGTTAGGAAGTTAGCAAATACTTTAAATTTAGAAGTAAAAACTAAGGATGATTTAAGAGAGAGGACTATTACAGATCAATGGATATATGATTTTAATGAGTTTGTAAAATGCCAATGGGAGGATTTTGAGTACAAGCTTTCTAAAGGTGAATGTCTTAGACAGGTGCAAGAGAGAAATATAAAAGCACTAAAAGAAATATTAGGTGAGGATAAAGACAAGAATGTAGTAATAGGAACTCATGGCACAGCTTTAAGTACAATATTGAATTATTATAATAAAACTTTTGGTTATGAGGAGTTTAATAGAATAAAAAGTATTATGCCTTGGATTATTGTTATGAAATTTAAGGGTGAGGAATTTATAGGGTTTAAAGAAATAGATATAGATTAATGGAGGGGGAACAAAATTGAGAATACTTCATACTGGAGACTGGCATCTAGGAAAAAATCTAGAGAGTAAGAGTAGGATGGATGAGCAAGAAGAGTTTTTAAAGGACTTTGTAAATATAGTAGAAGAAAATAATATAGATTTAGTTATTATTGCAGGAGATGTCTATGATACAAGTAATCCACCAGCTAGAGCTGAAAAAATGTTTTATGATACTTTAAAGAGAATTTCTAGAAATGGTGAAAGGCTAACCCTTGTAATATCGGGAAATCATGATAATCCAGAGAGATTAGTGGCAGCAGGTCCTTTAGCTATGGACCATGGAATAATTATGGTGGGAACTCCAAAAACTGTAGTTCAACCAGGGAGCTATGGAAAACACAGACTTATTGAATCTGGAGAAGGGTTTATTGAAATTGAAGTTAATGGAGAAAGAGCAGTTATATTAACAGTACCCTATCCCAGTGAAAAAAGATTAAATGAAATATTGTATAGTGGCATGGAAAGTGAAGAAGAAAAATTAATGTCTTATAGTGATAGAATACATGAATTATTTCACACTTTAGAATGTCATTATAGAGAAGACACTATAAATTTAGTAGTATCACATCTATTTGCAATGGGAAGTGAAGAAAGTGGTTCAGAGAGAAGCATACAACTAGGAGGAAGCTACATAGTAAATGGTAGCTGTTTTCCAGAGTCAGCTCAATATATAGCTCTTGGTCATGTGCATAAGCCTCAAATAGTTCCTGGAACTAATAAAAGAGCACGATACTCAGGTTCACCTCTTCATTATAATAAAAAGGAAATTAACTTTAAAAATAAATGCTTTATTATAGATGTAAAGGCTGGAGAAGATAGCGTTATAGAAGAGGTAGAAATAAAGGTTTATAAGCCCATTGAGGTGTGGAAATGTGATGGAGTAGAGGAAGCTATCTTAAAGTGTGAGGAAAATAAGGATAGAAATTGTTGGGTTTATCTTGAAATTTCTACAGATAGATATATAAATGAAGATGAAATAAAGAAAATGAAGACATTAAAAAGAGATATCCTAGAAATTATGCCTAAGATTATAGGGGTGGAGGAAGAGGATGAAAATTCTAGGAGTCTTTCTGAAAAATCCTTTGAAGAGATATTTAAGGATTTTTATAAAAGAGAAAGAGGAGTAGATGCAGAGGATGAAGTGGTTTATTTACTTATGTCTATAATCTCAGAAGAAGGAGGCGAAGATAATGAAACCAATTAGTCTTAAAATTAAAGGATTAAATAGCTTTAATGAAGAGCAATTTATAGATTTTGAAAAGCTTACGGAGCAAGGCTTTTTTGGTATATTTGGGCCTACTGGTAGTGGAAAATCTACAGTATTAGATGGAATAACTTTAGCTTTATATGGAGAGGTTTCAAGAAAAAGTTCAAACTTTATAAATACTAATTGTGATAGCTTAGCTTTAAGTTATACCTTTCAAATTTCAGGAGCAAAGTCTAAGAGATATGTTGTAGATAGAGAATTTAAAAGAGATAAGAAAACGGGTAATCCTATATCAGGAAAATGTAAGATAGTAGACATGACTTTAGAGGAGCCCATAATTTTAGCAGATAAGGTGAAGGAAGTTACTGCAGCTTGTAGAGAGATTATAGGATTAAGTTTAGAGGATTTTACTAGAACTGTAGTGTTACCTCAAGGAAAATTTAGTGAGTTTTTAAGGTTAGAGGGTAGAATGAGAAGAGATATGCTTGAGAGGTTATTTAATTTGCAAAAGTATGGGGATAATCTTACAAGTAAGCTAAAGGCTGAAGTAATCAAGGAAGAAAGTAAATACAAGGAGCTATCTGGTGAGCTTAAGGGTTATGAAAATATAAATGAGGATACATTAAAAGAAAAAGAGGATGAACTAAAAACTTCAACAGATATACTAATAAAAGGTAATGAGGAACTTAAGAAGTTAGCAGAAGATTTTAAGGAAAAAGAAGAAGTTTGGAAGTTAACCTTAGATATCAAAGCCTATGAGGAAAAGAAAAAATCTCTAATGGGAAAAGCTGAAGAAATAGAAGAGTATAAGAAAAAGCTAAAAATTGGTGAAGGTGCAGCTAGGGTTTTACCTTATATAGAAAACTATGAAAATACTCTAAGAGATTTAAAAGCCTCGAAGGAAAAGGAAAATGATTTAAATCTCCAATATGAAAAATTAAAAGTAGAAAAAGATAAACTAGAAAGTAAGTGGAATTTTTGGAGAAAGAAAAAGGATAAGGAATTACCTGACTTAAAAGTAAAAGAAGAAAAGGTTAAGGATGCTTTAATAGAAAAGAAAAACTTAGGTGCTTTAAAAGTTAATATTAGTGAGTTAAGAGAAAGAGTTAAAAGTTTAAATGATCAGGGACAGAAGGCTCAGGGAGAAATAGATATTTTAGATAAAAGAATTCTTAAAGGTGGAAACGTTATAAAAGAAGCTGAGATGAAGTTTGAAGCCCTTAAGATAGATAGTGAATTAAAGGAAAAGGTTCAAAGGGGTATTAGACTTAATGAAAGATTTTTAGATTTAAAAGCTTTAGTAGATAAAGATAAATTAACTTTATCAAAACTAAAAAAAGTTATGGAAGAAGAACACATAAAAGAGGGTTTATGCAGAGAAGAACTTAGTAAAAAGGAAGCATTGCTTAAAGAAAAGGAAGAGGAGTTAGAGAAACTAATTAATACTTGTCCAGGAGAATCTACTGATCTTTTGAATCTTCAAAGATGGATATCTGAGGTAGCAGAAAAGACTAAAAAATATAGCCTTGCAACTGAAGTTATTAAAAGCTCAGAAGAAATTATTAAAAGTTTAAGGGAAGCAGTAAATAAATATGAGAAAAATAAGTCTAAGATAGATGAGACCATTAAAGGGTTAAAAGCAGAAATATTAGAGCTGCAGGTTGAGACTTTAGCAAGTGAGCTTAGAGAAAATTTAAATAAGGGAAAACCTTGCCCTGTTTGTGGTTCTTTAGAGCATCATGTTGAGAATATAAGGCATATAGAAAACCTAGATTTAAATGAAAAAAACGAAAAATTACATGACTTTGAAAGTCAACTTAAGAGAATAGAAATGAATATTACTAGGGACAACACTAAAATCTTAAATTTAGAAGAAAACATTAAGGCTAAAGAACTAGAAATAAAAGCTTTAGGGGATGATTTTAAAGTTGGGAATCTAGAAATATTAGAAGATAAATTTAAGGCGCTAGATAAAGAGCTTTCGCAGTATAACAAAGATAAAGAAGTTTTAGAGACTGTTATAAAAACTTTAAAAGAAGAAAAACTATCCTTAGAAGGGAAAAGCGATACTATAAAATCAATAATAGAGGAAAAGAAAAAGCAATGTAAGGATGTGGACCTAGAATTTAATAAAAATACTCTATCTTGTAGTGCTTTAGAAAATGATATTAGTAGCATAAAAAACTCTATCAATGTAGAAAGTTTTCAAGAAAAAAATGAAGAAATATTAAGGATAGAAAAAGAAAGAGAAGAGTTAGAGAAGAACATAAAAAAGTATAGAAAGGGATTAGATGAACTAATAGATAGCAAGGAATCCCTACAAATAAGCATAAATTCTCTTAGAGAAAACTTAGCTAAAGAAAAATCTGCCCTTATAGAAAAAGAAAAAAGTGCAGAGGAGAAGGAACTTCAAATAAAAGCTAAGGTAGGAGATATGGATAATCTCAAGGACTTATTAATGCAACTTCAGGAAGAAATAAAGACTATAGAAGATTCCTTTAATGGTTATGATAAAAAAAAGGAATCCATGGAAGAAGACTTTAAAAGCTGTAATGAAGCTTTAATAGAAATGATAAGTAAGGTTAGACAGTTAGATAAACGAGAGGAGGAAGAAAGAACTTACTTGAAGGATTGCTTAAGGAAGGAAAGTTTTGAAGATATAGAGCAGGTTAAAGATAATGTAATTTCTAAGGTGGAAATAGAGAGATTAAAGACATTTATTGAAGAGTACAATAATAGCATATCCAAGGTTAATGGGGCTATTGAAAGTTTACTTATAAAGATAAATGGAAGAGAAGTAAGTGAAGAAGCTTGGCAGCAGGTTCAAGAAGAAAAGGCTATAAAAGAAGAGGAAATAAAGGCTTTTACGGAAGTAAATATAAGATGTTCAGAAGAAGTAAATTATATAAAGAAAAAACTATTAGAGTTAAAGGAATTGTTAGATAAAAAAGAAAAATTAGATCATAAATTAGCTCTTCTTGATGATTTAGAAAAGCTATTTAAGGGTAAAAAGTTTGTTGAGTTTGTAGCTGCTACTAGACTTAAATATGTGTCAATGGAAGCCTCTAAAAGACTTAAGGAAATTACTAGTGGAACTTATGGTTTAGAAGTAGATGAACAGGGCAAATTCATAATAAGAGACTATAAAAATGGAGGAGCCTCAAGAGATGCATCCACACTTTCAGGAGGAGAGACCTTTCTAACATCCTTAGCTTTAGCCTTAGCACTATCCTCAGAAATTCAACTTAAGGGAACAGCACCCTTAGAGCTATTCTTTTTAGATGAAGGATTTGGAACACTAGATGATGATTTACTAGAAGTAGTTATGAGTTCCTTAGAGAGAATTCATAATGATAAACTTAAGGTAGGAATAATAAGTCACGTAGAATCTATAAAAAATAGGGTACCAATAAAATTAGTAATTACTCCAGCGGAATCAGGTAGAGGTGGAAGTAAAGTTAAGATTGAAAGAAGTTAATTGCAACAATGATTTTTAATGTTATAATAGATTATTGGCATTAAGAGAAATGTAAATGAGGATGTAACTTAAGACAAGAAGTTTTATTAATTAAATACAAACTCTATGTATGGCAAAATAAATATGTAAAGTGAGAAAAAGATATGAGATATGAAAGATTAGAAAAGCAAATAAATAGACTAGACAATGATATTGATTCTATGGGAGTAGCTAAGAAGTATTTATCAAATATTGATGAAATTAATGAGGTAATTAAAGAATTAAATGAAAAAAGAATAGGCCTTGCTAATGAGTTATATTTTGAAGATCATTCATCCTATGCCCAATGTTGTATAGAGATAAGTAATGTAATTGATAGACCTCTTGGTCAAGAAGCACAATCTGAATTACTTGAGACTATAAAAGAAATCTTTGGAAGAAAATCTCCGAATGTAAGCAAAAAAAGTTATGGACTTAATGCTTGGCTTAAAGAACTGGATATAGAATATAAGTGGATTGAAAAAGAAAATGAAGATTGGGCTACGTTAATAATAAGTGGATTTGGATTACACGAATAAACTNNATTTTATATTGACGAAATAAATATATTTGTATATTATAGATAATAATATTAATAGTAGCTATGATGAGAAAAGTAGATATTTAATTTCTTTTACAGAGAGCTCCAGGTGCTGAAAAGGAGTAAAGAAGTATTTATCGAAACAAGGCTCTGAGCTTCATACGGATTCTTTAAAGATGATGCTATGACGTAGGTCTACGTTACAGGACTAGAGTATAAGTATTTTTAATACCGTACTTGATAAGATTGATATGGTGACATATCTATGAATTTAGGTGGCAACGCGAAGATATAACTCTCGCCCTAAGGACTATAACAGTCCTAGGGTGGGAGTTTTTTTTACGAGCAAAGGGAGAAAGTTGCGTTAGCAATGTCACTCGAAATTTTATATTTGGTTAAGTGAAAAACTATAAAATCTTAAAATTAAAATTTATATATAAATTGGAGGTGAATTTAGTAAAGCTTAAAAAAAGCTTTACTAAGAGGATATGTGTAATGAAAATGATTCTTTAAACTTTGTAGATAGACTAGTGAAGGAAGATATTAATGAGGGGAAATGTGATGAAATTCATACTCGGTTTCCTCCTGAACCTAATGGATATCTCCATATAGGAAGTGCTTATGCAATAAATATAAGCTATGGAATTGCTAAANNAAAGTATAATGGGAAATTCAACTTGAGATTTGATGACACTAACCCAGGTAAAGAGGACCATGAGTATGTAGATGCTATTATTGAAGATATGAAGTGGATGGGGTTTGACTATGAGGATAGACTTTTTTATGGCTCAGATTACAGTGAAAAAATATATAACTATGCTTTATATTTAATAAGAAAGGGAAAAGCTTATGTATGTAATTTAACTCCCGATGAAGTAAGAGTATATAGGGGGACTTTAACAACAACAGGTAAAAATAGTCCATATAGAGATAGAACTATTGAAGAAAATTTAGAGTTATTTGATAAAATGAAGGCTGGTAAATATAAAGAGGGAGAAGCTGTGTTAAGAGCAAAAATAGATATGGCAAGTCCCAATATGAATATGAGAGACCCAGTTATTTATAGAATATCCTATACACAACACTATAAGACTGGTACTCAATGGTGTATATACCCTATGTATGACTATGCTCATCCAATTCAAGACTATATTGAAGGGGTTTCTCATTCCTTATGTTCTAATGAATTCAAAGATCATAGGCCTCTTTATGAATGGGTTTTAAATGAGTTAGATTTAGATAATCCTAAGCCAAGACAAATTGAATTTGGAAGAATGAATTTAAGTGGAGTAGTTACAAGTAAGAGATATTTAAAGATGTTAGTAGCTAGTGGAGAAGTTGATGGATGGGATGATCCAAGACTTTCAACTTTAAAGGGAATGAGAAGAAGAGGGTATACACGAGAGGCAATTTTAAACTTTTTAAGAGAAATTGGAGTTGCTAAGGCTGATACTTTAGTAGATGTTGCTATGCTAGAGAACTCCTTAAGACAAGATTTGAAATTAAAGGTACCTTCTGTTATGGCAGTTCTTGATCCAATAAAAGTTGTAGTAACAAATTTGCCAGAAGAACATCTAGAGTATTTAACCATTGAAAATAACGGTGAAAATGAAGAGTTAGGTAAGAGAGATATGCCTTTTACTAAAGAATTGTATATTGAAAGAGAGGATTTTACTGAAAATCCACCTAAGAAATATAATAGATTAGTATTAGATGGAGAAGTTAGACTTAAGGGAGCATATTTTATAAAATGTAATGAGGTAATAAAGAATGAATCTGGTGAAATAGTAGAACTTAGATGTAGCTATGATCCAGAGACTAAGAGTGGTAGTGGGTTTACTGGAAGAAAAGTTAAGGGTACAATTCACTGGGTAAGTGCAAAGTATGGAGTGCCTTGTGAAGTTAGATTGTTTGAGAATTTATTTAATGATGCTCCATCTGGAGATAATTTATTTGAATATATAAATAAGAATTCTTTAGACGTAAGGAAAAATGCAATTATTGAACCAGCAGCTCTTAGACTAAACAAAGAAGGTAGATTTCAATTTATAAGACATGGATACTTTATAAGAGATACTAGATTATCTAAAGAAAAGCTAGTATTTAATAGAACTGTATCTTTGAAGAGCTCTTATAAAAAGTAAGTCAGTGTATATAAGAAAAATCCATTAAAAATAAAGTATAGAAAATAGCCCAATGGATAAAGAAAATCCTTTGGGCTATTTTTATATAAGTAGGATAAGAAATTACATTAGTTTTTCCTGTATTATTTTGTGTAATTATCGAAATAACCTTGGATGAAGATTATAGGAGTTCCCTTATCTCCACTTCCAGAAGTTAAGTCAGATAATGAACCTATAAGATCAGTAAGTCTTCTTGGAGTAGTACCTTGTGATTCCATAGCACCTACTAAATCAGATTCTTTATTTTTAATATATTCAGAGATAGCAGACTTAAGTTCTTCACCTTTTAAATCAGCAAAGTTATTATCAGCAAGATATTTTAACTTAACTTCATTTGGTGTTCCTTCAAGTCCTGGAGTGTATGCAGGTGATACAACTGGGTCAGCAAGCTCCCAAATCTTACCTACTGGGTCTTTGAATGCTCCATCTCCATAAATCATAACTTCAACAGTTTTTCCAGTTTTCTCTTTAATCATAGCTTGTATATTATCAACTACTGGTTGGCAGTTACGAGGGAAAAGTTTAACTGTTTCCTCTGTAGATTTGTTTGAGCCTAAAAGTCCATAAGCTTCATTGAATCCACTACCATCAATTGATGAAGATAAAATATCATCAAGACTATAAATCTTTTCTCCACCATTTGCCTTAAGTATTTTCTTAGTTCTGAATCTAGTGTGAATGTCACAAGTAAGTATACTCTTTGTATAATCTAATATAGTTTTTGGATTATTTGAGAATATAACTTCACACTCTACTCCATAGCTTTCAACTAGAGATTTATAATATTCAATATAATCAACACCGGTAAATGGATGTTTATTAAATCCGAAGTGTTCACGGAATTGCTTTTCAGTTAGAACATCTGTCCAAGGATTAACTCCTTTTTCATCTAGGATATCTAAGTCTACTAAATGGTTACCAACCTCATCAGAAGGATAGCTAAGCATTAAAACAATTTTTTTAGCACCCTTTGCAATACCACGAAGGCATATAGCAAAACGGTTACGGCTTAGTATTGGGAATATTACTCCCACAGTATCTTCACCAAACTTTGAGCTTACATCTTTAGCAATATTGTCTATAGAAGCATAATTTCCTTGCGCACGAGCAACTACAGATTCAGTTACAGTAACTACATCTTTATCATTAATTGAGAAACCTTCAACTTTAGCAGCAGTTAGCACGCTNNGCTATCTACAACGATTTCTTCAATGTTATCTCCTTTGTTTATGATTGGGCAACGAAGTCCTCTAACAACAGTTCCAACGACTCTTTCCAATTACAACATCTCCTTTATGTAAAATTACATTAATTTTTAAAACCTACACTTGTAATATACACCATTTTAGTGGTATAAGTAAAATAAATAGATTAAATAGTAGATATAAGGAGTACTTATATGATAAGTAAATTAGATTTATATAAAGTGTTTTGTATGGTGGGAAAGCATGAAAGTTTTTCAAGGGCTGCTAAAGAGTTATACATGACTCAACCTGCAGTAAGTCAATCTATTATGCAGTTAGAAAGAGAGCTAGATATAAGGCTTTTCACAAGAACTTCTAAAGGGGTTATACTTACAAATGAAGGGCGAATTTTATTTGAATATGCTAGCTCTGCCATGAATTTGATACATGTTGGAGAAGATAAACTTTTGAAAATTAAGAATATGATGATAGGAGATTTAAAAATAGGTGTAGGAGATACCATATCAAGATATTTTTTATTACCCTATTTAGAACAATTTCACAAGGAATATCCCAATATTAAGTTTAAAATAATAAATGCCACAACCTTAGAGCTTTGTGCTAGTGTAAAGTCAGGGGAAATAGATATTGCAATTTGCAATTTTCCTATTGAAGATTCTGCACTGGAACTTAGAGAATGTATGGATATTCATGATATATTTGTCTGTGGAAATAAGTACAAGAACCTTTGCTCTAAACCCATTAGCCTTGAAGAAATAACAGAATTACCATTAATATTATTAGAATCTAAATCTATATCAAGGCAATACATAGAGAAATATATGTTATCCAAAGGAATTAAAATTACTGCTGAAATCGAATTAGGATCTTATGATTTATTATTAGAATTTGCAAGGGCAAACTTAGGAGTAGCCTGTGTTATTAAAGAATTTTCAAAAGAATATTTAGAAAAAGGCATAGTATACAAAGTGAAATTAAAGGAAGAAATACCTAAAAGAAGTATAGGGCTCTGCTTTTTAAAGAGCGTGTCCCTTTCTCCAGCAACTACAAAATTTATTGAAATACTAGAGAATAAAATAGAGATATAGAACAAAAACATATACAAAAATAGAATATACCCTGAAAGATTAACACACAAAATAGAGCATTACTTTACAGGGTATTTTGTATTAACTAAAAATGACTACTTACTTCTTCTCTTTCAATTCTTTTTACATCCTTTAATCTTAAATGAGTTACATCCATAATTTTATCATAAGATTCACCATCTATAAGCATTTGTTTAGCTTTTTCACGTAGCTCAGGGTTATCTTCTAATTTCATAAATTTAACCTCCTTCAACATTTCGTTCAATCTTATTTTGTGATTATTATAAAAAACTATTCATATATATATAGGAGCACAATTAGGTATTTATTGAATAGTATAGTTGAATTTGTAAATCCACAATGTTATAATAAATATAATTTAATAGATAGCTAGGGGTGCCAGTTTGGCTGAGAAGGAAAGTCCTAACTCTAAGAACCTGATATGGTTAGTACCATCGGAGGGAAGCAAATAATAAGTCTTATTTTTTATGTAAAATAAAAGCCTTGCTTATGCAAGACTAGTGTTTTTATAAAAGCTTAAGTAAAGATATAATTTTAATTATTAATATCTAAGCTTACAGAAGAGAATATTATTATGTGAGTTATTGAGATTTTCAACACCTAGCATTTGTTAGGTGTTTTTTATTTTTTAAAATAAGTTAGTTAATGTACACAGGTATTGAAAGAGGGTGAAAATATGAAGGTTAATGGAAAAAATATAGATATGAATGGAATAACTACTATAAGCAGTTTATTAAGTAAGTTAGATGTTAATGAAGAAAAGGTGGTAGTGGAATTAAATAAAGAAATAATACCTAGAGAAAATTATTGGGAAATATATTTAAAAGAAGAGGATATTATAGAAGTTATATCTTTTGTAGGAGGAGGCTAAAAAGAAATTATAAATGTATTTGAAAAGAATTTTACAGAAAGATATAGAGTGGTGGAATTGTTTGAAAGAGAAAATTAAAATTAACGTTAATGAAAACATAGAAGAAGTTAATAAGGGTGAAACTTGTCTTGGTTTAAAGAATAGGCTTAAGCCTAGTAGTGATGTGGTGATACTAAATGGATTTCCTTTAGTTAAAGATAAGATATTAAAGGAAGGTGACAATATTGTTTTTATAAAGAGAGGACAAGTTCCAAGTAAAGATGAACTTAAAGGCGTTATGATGGCAAGGCATACACCAGGGGTACATGAAAAAGTATCAAAGGCAAGAGTAGCCATTGCAGGTGTAGGAGGACTTGGATCTAATATTGCTATATCCTTAGCACGGTTAGGAGTGGGATTTATAAGAATAATAGATTTTGATGTGGTAGAACCATCAAATTTAAATAGACAGCAATACTTAATAAGAGATATAGGAGAATATAAGGTTATAGCTTTAAAAAAACAACTCTTAGAAATAAATCCATTTATAGAGGTAAATAAAAAAATTGAGAAAATAGAAAAGGGGAATATAAAAGAATTATTTGAAGATGTAGATATTGTGTTAGAAGCTTTGGATAGTGCAAATTATAAAGCAATGTTGTGTAATGAGATATTAACTAAAATTAAGGAATCGGTCCTTATAGCATCATCAGGTNNTTTTATTCTTCTAATGATATACAAACTAAAAAGATAAACCATAGGTTTTATATTTGTGGAGATGGAGTAAATGAAGCTAAGGAAGGATCTGGACTCATGGCACCAAGGGTAGCAATATGTGCAAATCATATGGCAAATATGGCACTTAGAATTATGTTGAAAGAAGGGGAAAGTTAAAATGGAAGATATATTAAAAATAGGTGGAGTAGAATTAAAAAATAGATTATTTGTAGGTACAGGTAAGTATCCGTCTAATAAACTTATAAAGGAAGTCTTGAGTGAAAGTAATTCACAGGTTATTACTTTAGCCCTAAGAAGGATAGATTTAGATAATAAGGAAGAAGATATTTTATCTAATATACCTAAGAATGTTATTTTATTGCCAAATACTTCAGGAGCAACTAATGCAGAAGAAGCAGTTAGAATTGCAAGAATTGCCAAAGCTATGGGATGTGGTAACTGGATAAAAATTGAGGTTATATCGGATTCAAAGTATCTGCTTCCAGATAATGAAGAAACTATAAAAGCTACAGAAATATTAGCCAAAGAAGGATTTACAGTACTCCCATATATGTGTCCAGATTTATATGCAGGGAGAAGATTAATAGAAGCGGGAGCATCGGCGGTTATGCCTTTAGGAGCACCTATAGGAAGTAATAGAGGTATAAGAACTAAGGAACTTATTGAAATAATGATAGATGAACTAGATACTCCAATTATAGTGGATGCTGGAATAGGAAAGCCATCACAAGCAATGGAAGCTATGGAAATGGGAGCAGCAGCATGTCTTGTTAATACAGCTATAGCTTCTTCAAAAAATCCAGCTAATATGGCAAAAGCCTTTAGTATGGCAGTAGAAGGCGGACGACTTGCTTATTTATCTAAATTTGGGACTGTTTCTAAAAGTGGAAATGCATCTTCACCACTTACAGGATTTTTAGGAGAGTAAAAAACTTTACACTAACGGAAAATTTGAGGAGATGAAAAAATGAGTTTTTATAGTACCATAGAAAAATTTAAGGATTTTGACTTTAATAGATATTGGAGTAGGGTAAAAGTAGAAGATGTAGAGAGAAGTATTAATGAAAAAAATCCAAATTATGAGGACTTGCTTAATTTATTATCACCAGTAGCAGAAAAAGTATTAGAAGATATGGCAGTAAAGGCAAAGGAATTATCGTTAAGACACTTTGGAAGAACTATTTTATTATATACTCCAATTTATATTTCAAATTATTGTGTTAATAAATGCTCTTATTGTGGATATAATCTTGAAAATTCTATAAGTAGAAAAAAGCTAACTTTGGAGGAAATAAAATCAGAATCAGAAGCAGTTGCTAAACAAGGATTTAAGCACATTATTCTATTAACAGGAGAAAGTCAAATTCATTCCCCAACTAGTTATATAGTAGATGCTATAAAAGTAATGAAAGAATACTTTCCATCTATAACCTTAGAGGTACAGCCCTTAAGTGAAGATGATTATAAAAAAACTGTAGAAGTAGGAGCAGAAGGTCTTACTGTATACCAAGAAACCTATGATGAAGAAATTTATGATAGAGTTCATTTAGCAGGACCTAAAAAGAATTATAAATTTAGATTAGATACACCAGAAAGAGGAGCAAGAGCTGGAATGAGAAGTATAAGTATTGGTGCTCTTCTTGGACTAGGTGATTTTAGAAGAGATGCCTTTTTCACAGCTCTACATGGAGAGTATATTAGAAAGAAATATCCCCATGTAGAAATCACTTATTCACCTCCAAGAATCAGACCTTGTGAGGGTGGATTAAAGGGGTTGAATCCAGTGGAAGATAAAAAAATGGTACAAGTTATGTTAGCTTATAAAATCTTTGCACAGCAAAGTGGAATAAATGTTTCTACACGAGAAGATCATGAAATGAGAAAAAACCTTATACCTTTAGGAATCACCAAGATGAGTGCAGGTGTGTCTACAGAGGTTGGAGGTCATGCATTAAAAACTAAAGGTACATCACAATTTTCCATAAATGATGAAGGTTCAGTAGAAGAAATAAAAGAAATGATAATAGAAGCAGGGTTTCAACCAATATTTAAGGATTGGGAAAGAATTTGATTTACCTAATAACAAATAGGCATTTAGTTAGTGAAGAGAAATATTTTAAAACCCTGCAAGAAGCTTCACTGGCTGGTGTGGATAGAATAATATTAAGAGAAAAAGATTTAGATGATGAAGATTTAGAAAGATTTTATTATAAAATAAAGGAGCTAGTAATTGGAAGTACTGAGATAATAATAAATTCTAATATGAAAATTTTTGAGAAAGTAAAGGAAAGAACAGTTCATCTATCTTTTAAAGATTTTATGAATTTAGATAATAAAAAGAAATTTAATGTAGGAGTTTCTGTACATTCTTTAGAAGAAGGTATAAGGGCAGATAAAAAGGGGTGTAGCTATATACTAGCATCTCATATATTTTCTACCAAGTGTAAAGAAGGATTAAAGCCTAAGGGCGTTGAATTTATTCAAGAATTAAAGAAAGTAGTTACTTGTCCTATCATAGCTTTAGGTGGAATATCAATAGAAAATGCTTCAAAGGTTATAGAAGCAGGAGCTTATGGAGTAGCATTAATGTCTACATTTTTTTATTGTGAAGACGTATATGACCTAGTTAGAACCTTAAAATACTAATAGTTGTTTGCAAATAATAAAAATTATCCGTTGCAAATATATCTTCTATTATAGTATCATTGTATTAAAGTTAGATTATTGAAACTTAAATTATAAGGGATATAGAAATAGAATACAAAATTAGAAGTTTTGTAATAATAGAAGATGGAGGTAATGAAAATTTTAAATATAGGATGTCACTTATCTACAACTAAGGGTTTTGAAAATATGGGAAAGGAAGCACTTTCAATAGGAGCTAATACCTTTCAATTTTTTACTAGAAATCCTAGGGGTGGAAAGGCAAAGGCTATAGATGAAAAAGATGTTGCTGCCCTTTTAAGAATAATGAAAGAAAATAAATTTACTATTATACTGGCTCATGCACCTTACACATTGAATGCTTGTTCAGCAGATGAAAACACTAGAAAATTTGCATTAGAAATGATGACAGATGATTTATTAAGAATGGAGTACTTACCTAATAATCTATATAATTTTCACCCAGGTAGTCATGTTAAACAAGGTGTAGAAGTTGGGATTAATTATATTGTAGATATGCTTAATACTGTTATTAAGCCGCAGCAGACTACTACTGTGTTATTAGAAACCATGGCAGGTAAGGGGACAGAAGTAGGGAGAAATTTTGAAGAAATAGCTGAAATTATTAATAGAGTAGAGCTAAAAGATCATATGGGAGTGTGTCTTGATACCTGTCACGTATATGATGCAGGATATGATATAGTTAATAATTTAGATGGAGTTTTAGAAGAGTTTGATAGAATAATTGGATTAGAAAAATTGAAAGCAATTCATTTAAATGATAGCAAAAATCCTTTTGAAAGTCATAAGGACAGACATGAAAAAATTGGTGAAGGTTCTTTAGGAATTGAAACCATTACTAATATTATTAATCATCCTAAATTATGCAACTTACCATTTTTCCTTGAAACTCCAAATGACGTTGAGGGATATGGCAAAGAAATAGAAATATTAAGAAGAAAGGCTCTTAGCTAACAGCTAAGAGTCTTCTTTCTTTATAATTACAAATTGCTTTGTTCTACCCATATTATAAGCAAGGCTTATCATAGACTTTTCTTCTTTAGTTAGACTTCTCTTGTACATTTTTTTAAATTGATCAAATACTCCATTCATATCAACTTTTTCTTTAACAGAAGAGGTACTTCTAGAAGGGTTAGTATATAATAAAGGCTTTATATTTTTATTGAAAATCTTCTTTAATACTTCTGCTGTATAATAAGCATCATTACTCGCGTCATGAAAATCACCATGAAGGGGTATATCCAAAAGCTCAATTGCATTTTTAAGCCCAATTTTTATACCTTTTTTACTATTAAAATATTTTGATGCATGGCTTTGCACGTCGATATATTTAAGTGGAAGAGAAGTAGTAGATATATTATGAAATTTTATATTTCGTAAAAGTTCTTTTATATCTACTATCCCCCATACACAGAGAACTGCTTCTTCTTCACCAATAAATTTAGTAAATTTATCGTAAATATTAGGAAAGGTTTCTGAAGAATTTATATCATTATTACTTATTTTAGTAAGGTTTTCCACATAAGGATGTAGAGTTGTGTGAATAGTTGGCTTAATTAAAAAATTAAATGTGGATATCTTTTCGNNCATTCAATTTTAAAGCTCCTATCTGAATAATTTCAAAGGGGAAACTTAAATTATTGCTCTTTTCTACACATTGATTTTTTTCTAAACAATGTTCTTTTTTATCTTCATATTTTTGATTAAATTCTAAGTCAAATATTATATAGTTCATTACATCACCACTTTTAACATATAAAATCAATTATCTTAGTATTGGTTATGTATTAATTAATTATTAAAAAACATAGAGTAACCAATACTGTACAACTATCTATAATAACAGAATTTGTAGCAATTATATAGCTTTTATTATCTAAAAAGCATAAAAATAGGCTACCTTAAGATTAAATAATTTAACCCTAAGATAACCTTTTAAATTCAAGTTATAGCTTTTGAACATTGACAGCCATGGGTCCTTTAGCTCCATCAGTAATATCAAAAGTTACACTTTCACCTTCATGTAAATCTTTATTAGTTCCTTTTTCTTTTATTTGAGAATGATGTACAAATACATCATTGCCCTCATTACAAGAAATAAATCCATAACCCTTTCCTTCATCATACCATTTAACAATACCAGTTATACTAGACAATATTTATTCCTCCTTAAACAGTAAATTAACTTATAGTGTAGTATTTGAAAAATTTATGATTTTTAAACATAATAATAATTAATCTTAATAAAAAGAGATGAATAAATTTTTTGTTAAGAATTGTAAGCTATTTAATAACAGTTAGATATTGATTTTTATCCACTACAACTTTCTTATGAGATCTAAAATAATCAATGATAATGTCGGGCATTTCATTTAAAACTTCACCTACTACTTTACAATTTCTATAGAAATGATAACCACCTGCACCTGTTGCTCTATAGTTATTCATGGCAAGGGTAAGGGTATCATTATCAACAATGTTTTTACCCTTAAATTTCATTGAAATAACACGATTTCCTACTTCTTTGTTTATATCAAAGATATAACTCAAATTTGAGAAATAGTCATAGTTATAATGTTCTACCTTAGGTTTTAAGAAGCGGGTAGATACTTGTAATTCACCATCAATATTATCAAAGTAACTAGCGCATTTTTCAAGGGCAAGCTTTAAAGTTTTCCCATCTATTTCAATGATAGTTAGGGTATTGGGAAACATATATGTAGAAGTTATATCTCTTACTGTTACATTTTTGTTAAAACCTTTTATTGAATTAGCAAAGGATGTAACTGAAATATCAGCACCACTTACATCCAACTGTACTTGATTTATGAAATTAGCTAAATAAGAGCCATTTGCAGCCATGTCTATGTGAGTACTAGGTTGAAGTTCAATATCTAAAAATCCTACAGGTGTATCCAACCACTTTTGAACTTGTTTTTCTAAATTTAAGAATTTATAATACATAGCATTATTAGGATTAAGCTCTACTTTTTTTAATGAAGAACTTATATTTTTACTTAAATCATCATGAAACTCTAAGTTTAGTTCTAAAAATTTTGTTCCGTTGGGAGGGGTTTGAGCTATGTAGGTATTATGTAGATATTGTCCTGGAATTTCCATGTGCTGATGTCCAGTTAAAAGAATATTAAAATCAAATTCTTGGCACAGTTTATATGCTATGTTTTCATTAGTGTTGCTTAAATTTTCATGGGATTCTAAATCATTTTCAAATCCACCATGATAAACTCCTATTACTAAATCACATTGTTTTTTAAGTTCTGCATAATACTTTTTTACTGATTTAAAGGTATCTGTGATAGTGAAATTTTTTATATTGAAAGGCCTTTCCCATATGTTTATAAAATCAGTGGTAAATCCCATTATGCCTACTTTTAACCCATTTTCCATGGTTTTAATATCATAAGGCAAAATACATATTTCTTTTGTTTTATTATCTACATTAGTGCATAGACATTTTCCATTTAAATTGTTAAGATATTTTTTCAAATAGTCATAGCCATAATTGAAATCATGATTTCCAAGAGTTACATAATCGTATTGACCTTCATTCATTACAGTGGCAAGTGGATGTATATCAAATTCATTAGTACTTAAATAATTGGTAAATGGAGAACCTTGAATTGTATCTCCACCATCTATGATTAATGTATTTCCATCCTTTTCAAACTGATTAATTATATTTAATATACCCATATTCTTTTCAGTGTCATCTCTATAATTTGTAGGATATATATATCCGTGAATATCAGNNATCAGACGTAAAGTATATTTTTAATTTTTTCATTTTGTCACCTCATTATATTAAAAAACTGTATTTTATAAATTTTCATCAATATTACTATAACATATATATTATTTACATATAAAATCATCTTCGTAGATAAGATATCTAATAAAAGTAAAGTTTAAAGGTAATTTTATTAAGTTATATTGTATAAAAATATTTACATTGCAAAAATAAAGTGTTAATATAATGCTTAATATATACTAAATATTATATTAGCAATGATGAAACTACGATTATTTTAATATTTTAGAGAGCTGATGATAGGTGAAAATCAGTATATTATATAGTCTTTCCACTTCGGAGCTACTGATGAAGAATCAGAGGGGAGTGCTCCTTAAAGCACAGTAAAGAGGTCACTAATGTGACAACTGGAGTGGTACCACGGGATATAATAGCTCTCGTCTCTATATTTATAGAGGCGGGAGTTTTTAATTTACAAAAAAAAGCTTTAGTATTAAATATTTCATTGAGGAGGAAGAAAAATGATAGATATTTATTTAATTAGAAAAAATCCTGAGAAGGTTAAAGCTGCACTTTTAAAGAGAATGGATAGTGTAGATTTTTCAGAGCTTTTACAATGGGATGAAGAAAGAAGAAAAATATTAATCCACGTAGAAGAGCTTAAGAGCAAGAAAAATAAGTCATCTAAAGAGATTCCTATTCTTAAGAAAAGTGGAGAAAAGGTAGAAGAATTATATGAAAAAATGAAAGTAGTTAGTAAAGAAATAAAAGAATATGATGAGAAACTTCAAGAGCTAGAAGAAAAGATTAATACCTTTATGGAAAGTCTTCCTAATATACCTGATGAAGATGTAGTAGCAGGTGGAAAAGAAAATAATAAGGTAGTTAGAGAATTTGGAGAAAAGCCTAATTTTGATTTCCAAATTAAAGATCATGTAGAACTTGCTAAAGTTTATGATCTTATTGATTATGAAAGAGGAGTTAAGCTTGGAGGTAATGGATTTTGGATATATAAAGGCGTAGGAGCTATGTTAGAATGGGCTTTACTTAATTACTTTATAGAAGAGCATATAAAAGATGGATATGAATTTATCCTGCCTCCACATATATTAAACTATCAATGTGGTCTTTCAGCAGGTCAGTTTCCTAAATTTGTTGATGAAGTATTTACAGTTGGGGACAAAAAAGATAAAGAAAGTATGCAATTTATGCTTCCTACAGCAGAGACTGCTTTAATAAATCTTTATAGAGGAGAAATTTTAAAAGAAGGAGAGTTACCTAAGAAATTGTTTGCTTATACTCCTTGTTATCGTGTTGAAGCTGGAAGCTATAGAAAATCTGAAAGAGGTATGATAAGAGGACATCAGTTTAATAAAATTGAAATGTTTCAATATACAAAACCTGAGGATTCAGATGAAGCTCTAGAGGAATTAATTAAAAAAGCTGAAGCTCTGGTAAAAGGCTTAGGGCTACATTATAGACTAGTAAAGCTAGCAGCTAAAGATTGTAGTGCATCTATGGCGAAGACCTATGATATAGAAGTTTGGATACCGAGCATGAATGAATATAAAGAGATAAGTTCAGCTTCTAATGCAAGAGATTATCAAGCAAGAAGAGGTATGATAAGATTTAGAAGAGAAGAGGGTAATAAGGTAGAATATCTAAATACCTTAAATGCATCAGGTTTAGCTACAAGCAGGTTATTACCTGCAATACTAGAACAATATCAACAAGAGGACGGAAGTGTTATAGTACCAGAAGTATTGAGAAAGTGGATAGGAAAAGATAAATTATAGCTAGACTTTTTAAAATCTATGAAATTTAATATGTAAGATATGAATTATTAAGCTTTAAAGGATATAGAGCTTTATAAAGATAAGGTTGTAATTATTATAAGTGTTGGAACTATATCTAAAAAAATATATGCTAAGAACTTTTAAGCAACTATTGAATATTATGTAATTATAATGAATTATTTCGATGGTGGGAGGAAAGTTTAATGAATCCTTATGAATTAATAACGAAGATTAAGGGAAAAATGAAGGACCCTAATTTTGCAGCTAGATTTAATAATGCAGCCAATGTAGTAAATAATATACCAGGACTGCAACAAGAGATAATTAGGATAGCCCAGATAAATGACCAAAAGGCTCAAGATGCAGCAATAGAAAAATTGCCTAGAGAAGCTAAGCAAGCTGTTCAAGAAATATTAAGTTTATTGAATATGTAGTAGTTTAAATTAAATAAGAAAATATTTAATGAAATAAACCGGGGATATTACAATGTCTCTGGTTTATTTTCTGAGAAATGTTATTTTGTAAACAACAATAAATATGGTTTATAAAATGTTAATTAATAATATTTGTATGAATATATTGAAATTATTTATGTAAGATGATATTATAAGTTTGACAAGTTAATATCAATTTTCGGGGCAGGGTGAAATTCCCTACCGGCGGTATAGCCCGCGAGCCAATTTGGCATGACTTGGTGAGATTCCAAGGCCGACAGTAAAGTCTGGATGTGAGAAAATTATTTATAAGTATAGTAATTACTATAGTTGTTTTATCCGATGACTACTATCTCTAATACTCATATCTTCTTAAAGTGGGAGTTAAGAGCATTACGTCCATGGATAACGGTTTCTAAAGCTTCAGAGAAGCTAAGAACTCTGTGTATATAACTATAATTGTTAGTTTATGTGCTCTGAAATATATGTATATATTTCAGAGATTTTTTATTTTATGATTAATATTAAATTTTTAATATTATAGAATAAACTAAATTTTACTAGAAATATGAATAAAAATTCAGCCCCAGGGTATTATACTTGGGGCTTTTATTTTATTTAAATAAGGATGTGATTTTATGGATGAAAATTATATGAGATTAGCTTTGACATTAGCAGAGAAGGGACGTGGAAGAGTTAATCCTAATCCAATGGTAGGTGCTGTAATTGTTAAGAATGGAACTGTTATTGGTGAAGGATATCATCAGGTATATGGACAGAACCATGCAGAGGTTAATGCGTTTAAAGATGCTAAAGAAAATACTTTTGGAGCGACTCTTTATGTGACCTTAGAGCCCTGTTATCATCATGGGAAGACACCACCTTGTGTAGATAAAATCATAGAGAAAAAGATAAAGAGAGTGGTAATTGGCTCTTTAGATCCAAACCCTTTAGTTGCGGGTAGAGGAGTTAAAAAGCTTAGAGATTCTGGAATAATTGTAGATGTAGGAATTTTAGAAAAGGAATGTATTGCTTTAAATGAAATATTTATAAAGTATATTTCTACAAAGAAACCCTTTGTAATTATGAAAACTGCCATGTCACTTGATGGTAAAATAGCTACTCAATATGGGGAATCAAAGTGGATAACTGGAGAAGCTTCAAGAAAAAATGTCCATAATTTGAGAAATAATATTATGGGAATAATGGTTGGAGCCAATACGGTTATTAAGGATAATCCTGAGTTAACCTGTAGGGTACTAAGAGGGAAAAACCCTATAAGAATAATTTTAGATAGTTCCCTTAAAATTCCTTTAAATTCTAAAGTTATAAAGGATAAGAAGGCAAGAACCATTATAGTAACTACGGAAAAAGCTACGAAGGAAAATATATCAATTTATACTGAGAGTGGTGTGGAAGTAGTGGTTATTCCTTCTAAAGACGAGAAAGTTAATTTAGAGAAATTAATGGAAACTTTAGGTGAAATGAATATTGATAGTATTCTTCTTGAAGGAGGGGGAACCGTAAACTTCGAAGCTCTAAAAGCTGGAATAGTAGATAAAATTCAAATTTACATTGCGCCAAAATTTATTGGAGGAGGAAAGTCTAAAACTCCAGTAGAGGGAATAGGAATAAAAGTTCTAGAAGAAGCCTATGGAGTAGAGAGTATAAGGGTAAGCACTATAGGAGAAGATATTTTAATAGAAGGATACATGAAGGAGAGATGGAAGCCTTGTTTACAGGAATAGTTGAAGAGGTAGGAGAAATTATAGGAATAAAAAAGGGAGAAAAATCCTCCATTCTTTCAATTAAAGCTAATAAAGTTATTGAGGATGTAAAGTTAGGATATAGCATTTGTACCAATGGAGTATGCTTGACAGTAACAANNACAAATATATATGGAAATTTATTTGATGCCGATGTTATGGCTGAAACTCTAAGAAGAAGTAATTTAGGAGAATTAAAGGTTGGAAGCAAAGTAAATTTAGAAAGAGCTTTAAGTGCTAAAGGAAGATTTGGAGGACATATAGTAAGTGGACATATAGATGGTGTTGGGAAAATTATTTCCATGAAAAAGGAAGATAATGCAATATGGGTTACCATAGAGGCTAAGAAAAATATTTTACAGTATGTAGTTGAAAAAGGTTCTGTAGCCATTGATGGAATAAGTCTTACTGTTGCTTATGTAGATGATAGGGTATTTAAAGTTTCTATAATTCCACATACAGGAAAAGAAACTATATTATTATCTAAAACCAGTGAAGATACCGTAAATCTTGAATGTGATGTTATAGGGAAATATGTAGAAAAACTTTTAACATTTCAAAGTGATAAAAAAATAGAAAAAAAAGATTCTATTAATGAAGATTTTCTTAAAGAAAATGGATTTATATAAGATTAAATATAATAGGGAGGGTTAAATATGTCAGAGTTTTATACAATTGAAGAAGCAATTAAGGATATTAAAGAAGGGAAGATGGTTATAGTAATTGATGATCCAGACAGAGAAAATGAAGGTGATTTATTAATGGCTGCTGAAAAGGTTACTCCAGAAGCTATAAACTTTATGGCTAAGTTCGGGAGAGGTCTTATATGTATGCCATTGGAGGGAGAAAGACTTAGAGACTTAAAAATTGAGCCTATGGTTGAAAAAAATACAGATAATCATGAAACTGCATTTACAGTATCTGTAGATCATATAAGCACAACTACAGGAATATCTGCCTACGAGAGAGCTTTAACTATTCAGAAGATTTTAGATGAAGATAGCATAGGAAAAGACTTTAGAAGGCCAGGTCATATATTTCCGCTACAAGCTAGAGATGGAGGTGTATTAAAAAGAGTAGGACATACTGAGGCAGCAGTGGATTTAGCCAAAATAGCAGGGTTAAAGCCAGCAGGAGTAATTTGTGAAATTATGAGTGAAGATGGAACTATGGCTAGAACTGAGGAACTTTTAGAATTCGGTAAACTACATAATATTAAAGTAATAACCATAGCAGATTTAGTAAGATATAGAAGAAAGACAGAAGTACTAGTGGAAAGGGCAGCAGCGGTAGATATGCCTACAAAATACGGTAATTTTAAAATGTATGGATTTATTAATAAATTGAATGGAGAACATCATGTGGCATTAGTTAAAGGAGAAATTGATGAGAATAAACCAATTTTAACAAGACTTCATTCTGAATGCTTAACTGGAGACGTCCTTGGATCTAATAGATGTGATTGTGGAGAGCAATTGGCAGAAGCTTTAAGGAGAATTGAAGAAGAAGGCTGCGGGATACTTTTATATATGCGACAAGAGGGAAGAGGCATAGGACTTATAAATAAATTAAAGGCTTACGATTTACAAGACCATGGATATGATACTGTAGAGGCAAATATTAAACTTGGATTTCCAGCAGACCTTAGAGATTATGGAATAGGAGCTCAAATTCTTAGAGAGTTAGGAGCTAAAAAGCTTAGACTTATGACTAATAATCCAAAGAAAATTAAAGGGCTAGATGGATATGATATTGAGGTGGTAGAGAGAGTACCAATCCAAATCAACTACAATAAGGATAATGAATTTTATTTAAAAACTAAACAAACTAAAATGGACCACATACTTAGTTACCAGTAATACTCTAAATCTATGATTTAGTATAAATTAAAATATAATCTAGGAGGAATAATGATGAAAATATTTGAAGGAAATTTAGTTGCGCAAGGATTAAGAATTGGGATAGTAGTAGGAAGATTTAATGAGTTTATTGTATCTAAACTTTTAGGTGGAGCCATTGATGGACTTAAAAGACATGGAGTAGAAGAAGATAACATTGAAGTGGCATGGGTGCCAGGAGCTTTTGAATTACCGCTGGTAGCAAAAAAAATGGCTCAAAATGAAAATTATGATGCAATTATATGCCTTGGAGCAGTTATTAAAGGCTCTACACCACATTTCGATTACGTTTGTGCTGAAGCTTCAAAAGGAATAGCATCAGTATCTCTTAGTACAGAGAAACCAGTTGTTTTTGGAGTTTTAACAACGGATACTATAGAGCAGGCTATAGAAAGAGCTGGAACTAAAGCAGGTAATAAGGGCTATGATGCAGCAGTAACAGCTATAGAGATGGCAAATTTATTAAAATGTTTCTAATTAAAAGTTTGATTATGAAAATATAATAAAATTATTTAATTTAGTAGTCAATATATAATAAAATTCCCTATAAAAATATATAAATAGTAGTGCTAGTATACTTTTATG
>NZ_DHYX01000029.1:0-6725 GCF_002414285.1 Clostridium sp. UBA5119
TAAAGGGACATGTATTCTTAAGTCTTTTATTAGGAATAGGGATGACTGCTATAATTCAAAGCTCCTCTGCAGTTACTGGAATTTTAGTTGCCTTAGCTTCTGTTGGAAGTCTTCCAATTGATGTAGCTATACCAGTGCTATATGGAACTAATATCGGTACTTGTGTTACTGCTCTAATATCCTGTTTAGGAACTAGTAAGACTGCTAAGAAAGCGGCATTAATTCACTTATTCTTTAATGTAATAGGTAGTATAATATTCATAATTCCACCAGTTTCTAAATTACTATTAACTACAGTAACAACTCTTACCCCTGGTGTAACTGGAGTAGTTGTGGCAAAACAAATTGCTAATGCCCACACTATATTTAACGTAATTAACACTATATTAATATTACCATTTACAAAATACTTAGTAACTTTAGTTAATTTCATACTTCCAGGAGAAGATGAAAAAGAAGTTGATGGAGTTAAGTATATAGATGACAGACTCTTAGAAACTCCAACTATAGCCTTTGGTCAAGTTACTAATGAGATTATTAGGATGGGTACTTTAGCTAAGGAAAATATAGAAACAGCCTTAAAGGGCTTTACTGATAATAATGAAGATTCAATTAACAAAGTATATAAGAATGAAGCTTTAATAAATCTATTAGAAACAGATATAACTAGATATCTAGTTAAACTATCCAATTCTGATATTGGAGATGAGCAAAGAACTACTATAGCTTCATATTTCCATGTAGTTAATGATATAGAACGTATCGGAGATCATGCTGAAAATATTGCTGACCTGGCTAAAGATAAGCTTTCTAAGAATGTTAAGTTTTCCAAAGATGCCATTGAAGAACTTAAAGTAATGGTGAATATTTGCATAGAAGCTTTGGAGCATAGCATAGAATGTTTCTCTGATTATAGTGATAAAAAGGCTTTAGATGTAAGGACTTTAGAAGAAAAAATAGATACTTTAGAAAAAGATTTAAAGATATCACATATCAAAAGATTAAATAATGGTTCATGTGATGCAATTGTAGGTACTATATTCTTAGATCTTATTAGTAACCTTGAAAGAGTGGGTGACCATGCTGTTAATATCGCTGAAATACTTTCTTAAATACAAATATGACCCTAAAGTAAATTATTAAATACTTTAAAAGCTACAATTCAAAATTGTTGAATTGTAGCTTTCCCCTTTTATATAGATTAGTTTTTTAATTTCCATTCTTTAAACTATTATGGTATTTATGCATCCATTGGCTCTAGCTATAGATTCTAGTTCCTTCATATAATCATTAGTAGGTACTGTAGTCTCAAGTAATTCCTTTCTTACTCCCATAGGTCTATATTTAATTAGCTTATATTGAATATTAGGATTAATTTCAGCTAATAGCTTACTTCCCATGTCAACAGTATGATTATTCTTAAGAACTTCTGGTACTACTACTGTTCTAATTTCGTATATCTTATCAAGTTTTCCAAGCTCTCTTATGTTTTTTATTACTGTTTCATTAGTGTGACCTGTAAGCATCTTATTTTCTTCTGGATAAAAAGCTTTTAAATCTATCATAGTTTTATCTGTTACTTCTAATAGTTCTTTATCCTTATATATAGGAGTAGACCCATTAGTGTCTATAAAAGTTGTTAAACCAAGACTCTTTACTTTTGTAAATAGCTCCTTTAGGAAATCCCTTTGAAGAGTACATTCTCCTCCTGAAACCGTTATTCCTGAAATAAATAGCTTTACCTTTTCAATTTTTATCATTAGTTCCGAGGCAGTTATTTTTGTTATCTTAGGACTACTATTCTTCCTACAAGTAGCAACACAAGCATCACAGTTAACGCATTTATCAATATCATACTGAACCTTACCATCTACCATTGATAGAGCTCCATATTCACAGGCATGCACACATTCACCACAATTAATACATCTATTTATAGTTTCTGGATTATGACAATAAAGACAATTATAATTACATCCTTGAAGAAATATGGCCATTCTATTGCCTTCTCCATCTACATTACTAAAAGGTATTATTTTATTAACATAACCTATAGCTTCTTGCTTATTATTCATACTTCTTCCCCCAGTGCTCATATATTTTCATTTCCTGATAACATAGAGCCGCCCCAATACTATAAGCTTTTGCTACAATTGTATCGAAGCGGCCTTTATTATAAAAATCCTTTTTATCCTATGACTAACAACTCTAATGCAAGAATTCTATTTATCAGAACTTCTTAATTTTCTTTCAAGGATCTTGGAGTTTTTAACTGCTCCATATCCAAGGGCTACTGTATCTTGAAGTACTTGCTCTCCCCTATCTAAAGCTTCTATATCAGAACGCTTAACAAGATATCCTGTAATTCTTATAACGTCACAATCATCACAGTATAGGGAGAAATATCTCATATTTAGTGCAAAGGCACCTTTGATTATATCTAAAATTGACTTTGGATTCTTCTTAGCCATTTCATCAAATTTAAATATATCGCCAATTCCAGATGGGAAGTATTTGTGGAATACTGCACTTTGAATCAAGTGTTCTGGTAATGATGGCTCTTCTCCTATTGGAATTCTACATCCTGGACTTGTTTCAGTATCAGAATCAATTCCAACTTGAGAATGAAGTAGATAATGATTATCTGTAACTTCACAATATTTATTTTCATGGGCATTAACCATGTTATACATTTTATTTATAATAGTTTCACCTAGCTTGTTAGCTCTTTCACCATATCCAAATCTATCCTTTTCATCTGTTGCTCCTAGAAGTGTATTTACACATTCCGCAAGGCCAACTAATCCAAACATAGCAGTAAATCTATCTCTTGATAATAAACCTTCTCTTACAAGAAAACTTGACTCAAAGAAATTACTTTCTTCTACTATGAATTTAACTCTCTTATCCATATAATCAAGCATTGCTTCTACAGCATCTGGTAATACAGTGTTTAAAAAGTGTTCTTCATTATACGCCATCTTAGCTAGTTTTGAAAGTAACATTCTCACTAATGTATAACTTCCACCGCCAAGGTTAAGTCCATTATAGCAACTTACTATTCCATACTTTTCTCCTAGTTCTGAGCTAAACATTTCATGGTTAGCAAAGCTTGGCTTAGCGCAAGTAAGAGCTGTTTTTATCGCTTCAACTGCAAATTCTTCACTAGTTTCCTTTGAGTATTTTAAGGTTATATTAGGAGTAGCATTTTGAAGTTCTCTCTCTACTTCTAGAATTATTCTTCCTGCTTTAGTATCCTTAGGTCCAATATTAGCATGACAGAATGAATCAGTTATGGTTCTGTCTATATGCTTTAAGAAAAATTTAATTGCTTTATATGCTTCCTTTTCATCTTCTATATATGGATCTAAAAGAATATCAATATTACCTACATATACTGGGAAAGATGTAACTGATGGTACATGCTTATATAGAATAAGTAAATTATTTACTGCATCCCATATATCCTCTGGAGGAGTTAGGCTTAAAAACTTACTTCCATTTTTCATAAACTTTTCATAGTCAGGTACAATGTATCTAGGTCTATAGGGTGCNNTATAACACCTGCATTTTCATACATTTTTGTTTTGTCAGATTTATTTAATACATCTAAACTATTTTCTGACTCCCTAGCTAAATTTAAAACTTTCATTTCATAAGTTAAAGTCTTGTCCTTAATAATATTCATTATACTATCTTTCATTTTATCACTCCTATGACATTTTGAAATTAAGTAAATATTATTATGTTATTCCTGCTTAACTATATACATAAACTAAATATAATTAAGCCATACTTTATTACAATAATGCAATGTTTATAATAAATTTATCTTAATTATAGTATACCCGAATTTAAGAGTTTTTTCTACTATTTAATGAATAATAATTATTGATTACATTAACTTTTTAAGTAACATTTTAATTTTATCAGTATTTTTACTTTGTGTTACTTTTTCAAGTAAAGTTTCAATTAACTATTTAAATATAAACTACACAAATAAAATTTTATGCTTATACTAATAATGTATATATATTTTTTAAGTGGAGGTGAAACTTAAAATGAAAATCGGAATTATTTCTGATACTCACATGAATAAACATTATTCAAAGCTAAAACATATACTAGATGATAAGTTAAAAGATGTAGATTTAATAATTCACGCAGGAGATTATACCTCCCCTGAAGTAATATCTATGATTAAGGAAAAATCAAAATTTATAGGTGTCTATGGAAATAATGATAAATCCAATTTAAGAAGTTTAGTTCCTGAAAAACACATATTAACTTTAGAAGGCTATAAAATTGGTATCTGTCATGGGGATGGTACTAAAAAGCAAACTATAGATAATGTAGTTGATACTTTTAAGAAGGATAAGCTTGATATAATAATATATGGTCATAGCCATAAACCTTGTATTTTTACTAAAGGAAAAACTATGTATTTAAATCCTGGCTCTTCTACTAGCAAAAGAAAAGAGCCTTGGTTTTCTTATATAATTTTAGAACTTAATAAAAATTGTCCAATATCAGCTTCAGTAAACTTTTTTAAATAGCTAAAAAATCCATTATTCCATAGAGTAAAAGGATTGAGCCATTAAACATAGACTTCAATCCTTTTAATTTATATTAAAATAAATAATTTACATTATATTTTTTACTTTAAATATATCCATAGATTCCCCTTACAGATACTTCTCCTGATATTACTCTATTAATAGTACCATCTTTATGTTTTACTATTAATTCCCCTTCATCATCGATATCTATTACAGTACATATGACTTCATTATTTCCATTAATTACTCTTACCTCTTTATTTATAAGTAATGAGCCTTCTCTACAAATTTCTATAACTCTACTTATATCTCCTGTATTTTTGAAGTCTTCGTAAAACACTTCCAAATTATTCAATATATTAGCTACAAGTTTTTTTCTATCAACTTCATTTCCTATTTCATTTTTTAGGGAGGTGGCTTTTTCCTTTAGCTCATCTGGAAATAATTCCATATTAACATTTATACCAATTCCCATGATTACATAATTTACTCTTTCTATTTCTGCATTCATCTCAGTTAATATGCCACATATCTTTTTGCCATTAATGACTATATCGTTAGGCCACTTTATTCCTACAGAAATGCCCATATCCTTTATAGCGGCATAAACTGCCGCTGCACCAATTAAAGTAGCTCTAGGTGCTATCATAGGAGATATATTTGGTTTTAATACTATGGACATCCATATTCCCGTTCCTTTAGGTGAAATCCAGCTTCTACCCAATCTCCCCTTCCCACTAGTTTGTTCCTCTGCAGCAACTACCATTCCTTCTATAGGATTATTACTACACTCTTTTCTGCACTGAATATTAGTAGAGTCTACTTCATGAAAATGAATGAAGTTTCTCCCTATATACTTAGTTGTAAGAAGAGGTAAAATCTCTTCACCATCTATAATATCCGGAGTACTTACCAGTTTATATCCTCTATTGGAAATTGATTCTATAACGTATCCTACTTCCTTTAAACTTTTTATATGCTTCCATATTCCAGCCCTAGTAATTCCTAATTCTTCACTAAGTCTTTCCCCTGAAATATATTCATCCTTACTTTTTCTAAGTATATTCAATATCTTCTTCTTCATTAAATACTTACCTTCCTAAGCTTTCTTATTTCTCAGGCAAATTATATGTCTCTGCCATTCTTTTTCTCTTATCAATATAATTTTGGCATCTTTCTAAGAAAATTTCAATATTTCTCTCTTCTTTTCTTACTTCATCTTCCGTCTTTGGCCCTCGCCCTAATCTATCACATATTCCAAGAAGTCCTATATCCTCAATGTATCCACTTTTAACGACTCTATTAAGATCTGCAAACTCATTATTTTTTACTACGAAAAGAATCTGCATATGAAGTCTAACTAGATTTATTACATAATCATAAAATCCTTTATCTTCATGAAGTTTTAAATGGGTTAAAAATTCTTCTGCCATTCTTGCTCCAACTTTATCATGGTCATAGGCAGTGAGGTAGCCTCTTCTTAACTTTGTAGTAGTTAACTTACCTATATCATGTAAAAATGCTGCCCACATAAATCCCTTTGGTTCTTTGCTTCTATCTCTTCTTTTAGCAGCTTCGTCTATAACCATCATAGTGTGAATCCAAACATTACCTTCTGGGTGATGTTTAGGATTTTGCTCCACATCTTNNTTTAACTTTAAAATCATGCTATAGGGATATATATCTGGATAACCATTATTTTCTACTAAGTTATTAAAATATATGGATGGCTTCTCATCTTCTAAAAGATGCTTTGTAAATTCTTCAAAATAATTCATTTAATTTTTCTCCCTTCTTATCATACCTATATAATTAATATTTATAATTAATATTATTTACATATATAATATTTCCTATTAATATAATAGGTCATGAAATTTTTTCTTATGCTATTATACACAATATACTTTTATTAACATTATATTATAATCAATTATTTAAGTTCAGTTAAATATTTACTATGATAAAATACCCTACAGTATAGACGGATATCTTGTCTATCTATAGGGTATTGATTATTGAAGAATAAATATCTTTATTTTCTATTCCATTTCTTTATCATAATTTTAGTTACCTGCAGGTTTATCTGTTGGCTTTTCAGCAGGTTTTTCTGCTGGCTTTTCTACTGGTTTTTCTGTCGGCTTATCTGCTGGTTTTTCTGCTGGT
>NZ_DHYX01000029.1:6864-9384 GCF_002414285.1 Clostridium sp. UBA5119
TTTTCCCACCCTTAGCTGCAGAGTTAGAATATATATTAAAGGTTACATTTCCACCACCAGCATATCCTTCAATATATATTGGATATTTGTATGGATTTGTAAATACATAATCTATTCCTCCATAAGCAATAGTTGCATCAAGTCCTAATGGAACATATTCTACTACCATGTTATGATTTAATCTTTGATCTGGAAGAATTCCGGAGTCTAATACTGCATTGTGAAGTGTTGAAGATACTTGGCAAATACCACCTCCATATCCTATTTCCACCTTATTTCCTACATAAACGCCTCCTGGTTGATACCCTTTATCTGCTGTAGTGTCGCCCACTGTAGTATTGAAACTAAAACTTTCTCCTGGCATTAGTACTATACCATTTACAGTTTCAGCTCCTAGTGATATATTGGTACTTCTGCTCCAATCTGAACTTCTAAAGTTAGTAGTTTTGGTTCCAATTCTAGTGTCAATAGTTGATAATTTTTCTTTAGTCTTAGTAGGTACCTCTTTTTTTATAGTTGCAGTTACTTCTATGTTTCCTGCTTTACTTTCTGCTACCTTAGCATTTATATCCTTAACTAATGCTTGTACATCTAAAGTCTTACCAACTACTTCTTCAGTAATGTTAAATCCTGAACCTGACTTTGCTATAGTAGCGTCTTTTTTAGCAATATTAATTTCACTTTCCATTTTTTTAGCAACAGTATTTATAATTTCGTTATTATAGGTAAATGTTATTGGAAAGTCTTTTTTTTCAGAACTCTTTATTGCTTTAAACTTATCTAAATACCCAAGATCTCTATTATGGTTAAAAGCTTCATTTACAGTTTCATCTATATTAAACTCTACATGTAAGTCAGCATAGTTAATAGAATACTCCTTATCTCCAGCTTTAATTTTAATACTTCTGTTCCCAATTTCGTCGTTATATTTACTATTTAGTTCTTGCACAACTTTGTCCTTGGCTTTACCACTCACATCTATTCCTTCAACCTGCACACCTGGCATAATTAAATTCTCATATTTTGATACAGTAGTATGGATGTATGTTGTTGTACCTATAAATACTAAAAGAACTATAGTTATTACGGAAGAAATTGCTATGATCTTAGCTTTTTTATTAGATTTTTTATTCCCTGGGGTTAGTGAAAGCTTTGATCCATTCTCACCCTTCTCTAGATTCATATCCATAGTAACATTCCTTTCATTTTACAATTAAAAAATTGATTTAACATATAAATTATATCATATGTTAATCATATTTTCATTTATATTATTATTACGATTTCATTACATAATAATTTTCTATTGTAAAATTTAAACACAAGCACTATATATACAATTCCTTCCCTATACCTCTATCCATTTCTTCTGATGATTTTATTTACAGGTTCATATATATCATCATATATTACCTCTTCTTTTACTACCTTCTTATTTTCTAAGGTTTTTCTATAAACCTTTACCTTATAACCTTTACTACCTGGATTTTCAACTATTTCTTCCCCCTCATCCAAGGTTATGTCCTTTTTGTATTCTATTTTTTGAGGCATTTCTTTATAGACTTCACTAATAACTTCATACTTTATATTTTCTAATTCTTTATATGAATATATATTAAATATTAATTTATTATTTTCTACTATACCATCTATATAAATGGGATATGGTAAAGTGTTTTTAAACTTATAATCTACAATATTATAATAAATGGTGGCATCCATTCCTTTATCAACATACCCTATTGGTATAGAATGATGTGTTCTCTCTGTAGGCACAATTCCTGCTCTTATTATTCCATTATGAAGAGTTGTAGATACCTGACAAATACCTCCACCTAATTCAGGTTGAAGCTTATTATCTTTTATAACAGTAGCTTCTACATATCCTTTTTCTTTAGTGCTTTCACCTACTAGTTTATTAAAACTATATTCTTCCTCCGGCATTAAAACTATACCACTTGCTGCTTCAGTTGCTACTTTAATGTTAGTAGCTCTAACATCATCTACAAAATTTGTACTAAAGCTAGATATTATTGTATTAATCCTTTTCAAGTCTTCAGTATTTATTTCTGGCTTTTTAATACTAATAGGTAATTTCAGAGTAACATCACCTTTATTATTCTCAGTATTACTTTTTACAACTTCTTCAACCTGAGAAATAAAATCTTTTCTATTTATTTCTTCTTTTGAAGAACTTTCACTTACTTTTAATTTTCCATCTTCCTTGACGATAGTTGCATTTTTAACTTTCTTGTTGAGGGTTTTTTCAATTTCATCCAACAAGGAATCTACAGAATTTATATTATAGCTATACTCAATATCAAAATCTACTTTTTTAGGATTTTTTATTAACTTATAACCTTCTCTTACAGATAAATCCTTTCCATAATCCAAAGCTTCCATAAGAGTTTCCTGCAAGTTGCTTTTTATATTTAAGCTTTCATAATCAATCTTATATTCTTTATCTTTTACCTTTACCTTAATATCGTTTTTGATAAGTTCTTTATTTTTTTCATTTAA
>NZ_DHYX01000083.1:0-323 GCF_002414285.1 Clostridium sp. UBA5119
ATCACATAACTCTCTAACTGTTGGTGAAATACTCTCCCTCTGTACATATTCATTTATGGCATTAAGAACTATCCTTTGCTTTTTAGTCAACATTTTATAACCCCCTATAAATACATTTTATCAAACATTTGTTCCCTTTTCAATTATGTGTTTATAAAAAGACTAATAAATATTTTATTCACTACTGGCCTTAAATATTATTTACCCAACTTCTTACAATAATCTATAGCCTTATCTAATGTTTCCTCTCTATTCTTACCCTTGATAAGTACATTTGTATGTCCACTCTTATTCTTAGCCTTTCCTACTGCAATAACTGTTTT
>NZ_DHYX01000083.1:495-1070 GCF_002414285.1 Clostridium sp. UBA5119
CCCACTAATACCATTTACTCTTCCATCACTAGCATATTGCCACATATCATGTTTACCTTCATATGTACAAGTTGTATTATATTGAGCCACCCACTTAACCCATTTATTGAACCTGTTATCTGTTAGCTTATTATTAAACCAGGATGTATTTGCATAAATACCAGCCCAATAACCAGCCTTTTCTATAGAATTACAAAATATCTCTGCCATATCTGCTATAAGTTTATTAGAGCACTTCCCTGTAGTTCCTGCATCTTCTAAATCATAATAAACTGGATAATCTAATTTATAACCTTTTAATAATCTTAATACATGATCTGCCTCAGACTTAGCTTGAACTGTTAATGTTGCATAGGAATAAATATAAACTCCAAATGGTATCCCTAGTCTTGTACATTCCTTAGCATTTCTATGGAATTGCTTGTCATCCTGGCTTGTTATGTTATCACCATATCCTATACTTAAAATTGCATAATCTATTTGGCTTTTAACTTTATTCCAGTCTATGTTCCCTTGGTGGTGCGATACATCTATACCTCTTAATTTCATAATCAATTCCTCCTTAAATATAAAAG
>NZ_DHYX01000083.1:1227-1403 GCF_002414285.1 Clostridium sp. UBA5119
ATCTCTCCTTCTTATTTAAAAATATTAGTTTGAATTACATAAAAAAAGAACCCTAACAAACTAGTTGCCATAAGTCCTATTAACCAATTTATACTCTTTGTCTGTGCTTCAAGCTTTTCGCAGAGGTTATCCATCTTAACATCTGTAGCAGCTCTTCCTCTTTCAAGTTCATCAAT
>NZ_DHYX01000083.1:1428-45881 GCF_002414285.1 Clostridium sp. UBA5119
CGCTATGATTATTAATTCTTTTCTCATGTACTTCTAATTTATGTTTTATCAATTCATCATTCATATTTCACCTTCTTAATTTCAAACTTATTCTTATAATTATTTCTATTATCTATATACAAACTCTATACCTATAATTGATTTATATACTTATTGTGTTATTATTGATATATTCATACTTAAATATTTTACTACTGCATCTTTTATTTTGTGTGATATAAGTAACTCCCCTCGCAATTATCTAACACCTTAATTATCTAAATAAAAATAGCATACAAGAGCTCTAGATATCCTTGCACTAGCATTCAAAAGTCTATCCAATAATACTTTAACTATAAATATAACAGATTTTCTAACAACACCTTTAAATACAACATCACCTGACACTTTCTTGTAAGATAAACTCATATTCCTAGTCTATGAGAATTATTACAATATTTAATGTTCCTAATAGCCATATTATTCTAATCTCTATGCCTACTAATATAATCTTTATATAATTTTCGCTTCAATTATATATATCTTTTAACTATACTTATATACTTTATTAATCGAGTAGGAGGAAAATAATTATTTTATTTTCCGTCCTCTCACACCACCATGCGTACCGTTCGGTACACGGCGGTTCAATAGAATTACCTACATCTTAAATAACTTTCAGTTAATGTTATAAACCCTTGTTCTTTTAGGTAGTTGTTAGATAATGTTATTGCTAAAACAGGGCTGTTGGAGATTCTCCAATAGCCTTTTCTTGTGTTTGCATATTCCCACGCTTTGAAGCTATCTAATCCTAATTTAACTAGATTATCATGTTTTGTTTTAATTTTCTTCCACTGCTTCCAATAGCATAGGCGTAGCCTTCGTCTTAGCCATTTATCTAACTCTCTTAACGNNNTTTTATATTTATTCACTTTGAGTTTTAAATCTTCTTCTATGAACTTTGTGATATTATACATCACTCTTTCTGCCGCCTTCTTTGATTTTACATATATATTACAATCATCAGCGTACCTACAGAAGTTTAGCCCTCGCTTTTCTAACGTCAATGAAATGCTAGGCGCTCCTACATACTCTTCGAGTTCCACTCTATCCTTCCGTAGGTAACTTTCTCTATGAAGTTGTCTGCTTTCATCACATTTCTTTGTGTTCTTCAAAGTTTCAAAACCTCCTATCGTTCAGTCCTTCCACTCGCTTTCGCGATTAGCGAGAGTACTATGACCTCTGCTGACTTCTTAGACTTCAGCTATGTATCACTACATAGGTTATTGCTTCAAAATTCATTTCAATAATGTATATCTAAGCTCTCCCCAGGTAAGAACGTAATCTTTCTCTCCATCTATCTGCCACATTTACATTACCTATTTTCGAGTAGTTATTGGGCTTTAGTTTGATTAGCAACCTCACCCATAGGTACTGCCTTATATGTGGTTTCTGTTCGTCAGACCAGAGATTTGCCGCCGACTTCCTTCAGATTCCACCTCACGGTGGACACCCTTGTCTTAAGCTATACACTTACCACTACTAGGTCGTGTTAGGGACTTTCACCCTTAAGATTACGCCCATGCTGGGCGCACTAAGTAAAAGAGACTAGAATTAAATCTAATCTCTTTTCTATTAGATCAATTCCCAATATAATTCTATTGCACTATTTTTGTTCTATTATAATTTTCTTTTTCTCCTCTGTAATCCAATTAAGAGTAATAGCTTTATCTAAAGCTGATTCTGTTAGTTTTCCTTCTCTCCATAGTCTATTTAATGTTTCAAACATTTATTGTACACCTCCTAGTAGATTAGCTAAAACCAAACTATCTACAGTTTCTTTTAGTATTTCTAATTCCGTTTTTTCTTTCGGAATATTCTTTTCTGCTTCAACTTCTTCTTTAGTCTTATATTTAATCTCTGCCATAGTTACACCTCCATCCATTCAGGGAATTTTCCTTCCTCAGTAGCATCACTGCCTATAAAATTTAATAGAGTTACATACAATATATTATTTTCTCTTTTTACACTTATAATAGGATTAACTTCTAATGAAGTTTCAACCCCTTCAAATTGTGCATCTTCGGGGAATGTTGCAAAATCAAAAGTGTCTGTTACACCTTTATACTCTACAATTACAACCTCGCCATTAAAATTATAATTAAATTTTTCTCCATTCACTTGAGGACTTAAATATACTTTCATTATTTCCACCTTCCAATCGCGAATACTTGGGCTCCCCCGACTCTTCCTGCACTATCAAATGAGATAACATTGACTAAACCAGTACTATAACCAATAGACCCTCCTGAAGCTACGGTATAGTTGTTGCCTAATGCTAATATTTTAGGGGTCGCTGTAAAGATAATTGGAAATGTCCATGTCCACATAGGTGATTTATACCCTACTCCAAAGCTTTCAGAAGTAGTTAATGAAGGAGTACTAGTATAACAAATCATAGTTCCATCACCAAATTTAATATATCTACCATTGGCATTACTTCCACTTCCTACGATTATCGCATCTCTTACAGATCCTATACCACCAGATAATATAACATCTTTGAACCCGTAAGTTGCTGTTCCGATAGTCATAGTATCCATTGCAGTAGAACTAGGTCTTAGTGCATTATTATTTCCATCTACAACAATTCCTTTTGTTCCAGCATTTATCCCTAAGTGTTGCTTTGTAGTTGAAATAGTATCTACTACATCATTCAAGGGGGCAAAATTTAATGTATTGAACAATGAGCCTCCATTATTTAAAAAATTCATAAAATCTTCCAATTCAGAAGTATGTGTATCAATCTGTTTCTGCAAATTTCCAGCTGCATCAGTACTTAACTGATCTTTAACATGTTGAAACCATACTTCAAAGGAGTTATCATATTGAGCAAATAAATCCGTAGTATCTATATTTTGCATTGGATTATATACATAACCACAATATTCTTGTATAGATCTCAAGTCTGTTATATTTGCTTGTACTATTTGAGTTGTCCCCTTTTTAACTAATACATCTGCAAGTCCTAATTCCCATATATCATCATCCCTTTGTAAATCAGGTGCTGAATAAGAAGCAGTCCCATAAGCACCCTTTTTTACTTCTATAGATATTTTTCTATTTATCCTATCTAACCTTGTTACAATTCTATCTATTCTATTTAAATCTGAACTTGCTGGCTCAAGAATTATTTCTCCATCAAAATTATCATAAGCATAATAACCGTTTATAAAACAGCTACCTGCCTTTACTTTCAATTTCATCAAGTCATTAACCATTACCTGAAAATTATTTGATGGATTTGCATATACCCCATTACTTAAAAATTCACTATGATATTTTGCAAAATATTCTTCATCCACGGCCCTATCATAAATAGGAAGCCCACTTTCGTCTATATCTACAATTTCACTAGGAAATATTCCACTTATAATTGACATTTTATTTCACCTCTCTATTTAATTTTTGCATTATTGTTTTTTCTTCTTTACCAAATACTATAGAAATATCGTGCTTATTATTTTCATACACTTCAGTTATTTCAGTTATTCGCTGATTAACTACTATACCTAATTCATTATCTATATAACTACATAAATCACCTAAATCATAATCTACTTTATATTTAAGATTAGATATAGAATTAACTGTGGTATTAACATTTTCAACAATTCCATATTCATATAGTTTTTCAATTCCCTTTTGATATAATACTTTTTTATACTCCTCTAGTGTCAATTCATCTTGTTTATCTCTGACTTCAAGGAAAATCTCTCTACGCTCATTACCATTGGTTAAATCTATAGCAGTAATTACTTTAATACCTCCCTCTCCTTCACCAACTACATAAGCAAAGTTTTTATACTCTTTATGGTTATACTCATAGGTAGACGTAGAGATATTCTCATATTCATCACTAAATACAACAATTGAATTTAAACTTTGATTTTCAGTTCTATCTATTCCTTGCCACACTTCAAAGTACATCTTATTCTCCTCATAGTTATATTTAACTCTTATAGATGACTCTTGAGTACTTGTAATATCATATATTTTTTCGCATAGATTTTCATACCCTACTTGCACTGCAATGCCTGTGCCTACTCCATTAACATTACCTAATTTAAGATTATTTATGGGTTTATTAGCAATTGCAAAGTTATTTACAAGATTTCTAACAATATTTTCTACTGTTCCATTCAAATTTTGTATTTTATCTATAACTCTGTAACTAAGTAAAGCCTCTATAAATCTACCTTTAATAGTGCATTGACTATCTTCATTTATATAAGAATAAGTTTCTATAATTCCAACTTCTCTAAAGCTAGAACTATAAATATACTCTCCCCTTCTTAATAGCTGAAAATATTTTGAATCTATATATAACTCATACTCCCCAATATTGTAATATCTTCTAGTCCATATAAGAGATGTGAAATTATCTATAAATCCTATTGGTTCAAATTTGTTATTTAGTATAATTAAGTCTACCATGTCTTACACCCCGAAGAATTCAGCTGTCCACTTAGGATAAACATTAAGATTTGTATATCCCTTATCAGCACTATATTTTAATATATTTTCTCCAACCTGCATGTCAATAAAAGAGCTAGAACGATCCATCTTTTGAGAAATATTTTTCCCATTTAGCTCTATCCTCTTAGTACCTTTATTCGTATTAATTGTGAGAATATCACCAGGCATCAAGTCCACTACTATCCTTAAAAATTTTCCTGTAGTTAAGTTTTCTATCTTTGGATTGCTCACCTCACCCTTTGCCATAAATGAGATAATTAACCCTGTATCTTTATCGCCATTATTAATTATTGTAGCCTCTTGTCTCAATACTTTAGCCGACATAATCATACCCCTTGCTGGAATAGTGAAAGGTACAGTAATACTATTAATTTTACCAGCCATATTTTTACTAAACTCTCTCTCATCTTTAAAAAATGGATTAGGACATATCAAATTAATAATAAATTTAAGTGGATCATATAAATTCTCTCTACTATCTTTAAAACCTGCTACCTCATAATTAATTACCCTCTTAACTCCAGAGTAGTTTACATATAACTTCCCAGTCAAATAAGGATTAAAAAATCTAATTAGGTTTTGTCTTCTAGTTTCTGTATCCTCTGTTGATGGATATTCTGCTGTAATAGTTATAAGTCTTGATTCTACTCTTTTACTTTTAACAGTCCCACCATCAAATTGTGCATTATTTACAATATTTACATTATATTCTGAGCTAGAGATTCCTTCTATATTTATTAATTTGTATAATTTATCCTTACCAATCTCTAAAATCTTGCCATTACATTCTAATTTAATATCTATATACTTAGCCAAATGCAAGCTCCTTTCTTTGTATTTTTATTGCTCTCGCAACTTCAGATGGTGATTTTACTGGTTGATATATATTAATAATCTCATTAACACCGTTATCATTATTATTTACTATGGAATATGGTGTTTCCATAGCAGCTCTATAACTAGAGTTCATTGCCATATTGCCGGAAACTTTAGTAGTTTCAAAATCAATTGTAGCTTTCATTTTTCTTGTTAGATCTTGTAAATTGCCCCCTACTTCTTTTTCAAGATTTGGAGTTTCTACATCAATACCTACACCAATACCTTTAATAAGGTTTTTACCTATCATATCTCTAAATAGAGTTGATGGTGAGTGAATTCCAAAAAAGTCTTTAAATCCATTTGCTATACTACTGGCTACATTTCTTACTGTATCAACTACTGCACCAACCCCTGCTATAAGACCATTTTTTAAACCCTCCAAACAGTTTGTACCAATTTGTTTCCAATCAGCTTTAGCAAAAGCTCCTATAATTGCAGCTATTATAGTGGGTATATTACCTATTAACGTAGGAATTGCTATAATGAGTCCCTGTATTAGAGCCATTATTATTTGAATTGCCGCACTTATAATTGCTGGCAAATTATTTATGACTGATAATACTATTCCATTTATTATCTTTGGTATTTCCATAATTAATTGTGGTAATGCTCCAATTATTCCTTGTATTAGAGCCAGTATTATTTTAATCGCTGCATCTATGACTCGTGGAAGATTTACTATGAGGGTATCTACTATATTTAACAAAGCTTGTACAGCCATTGGAATTAACTCTGGCAACATTGCTGCTATTCCATTAATAAGTGCCACAAGAATATCTATACCACTCTGAAGTATAAGTGGTAAATTTTCTCCTATAGATGTAATAATAGTTGTTATGGCTTGTATTACTAGCGGTATTAACTCTGGCAACATTTCAGATATTCCATTTATAAGTGCTAAAACAATTTGAAATCCGCTTTCCATAATTAATGGTAAATTTTCTGTTATCAATGTCATAATACTTATAATAGATTCTTGTACTAAAGTTATTAACTGTGGAATAGCTTCTACTAATCCTAGTAACAATTCAGATATTAAAGTAATTCCTAGCTCAAATATACTAGGCAACAGGGTAATAATGCCTTCAACTAGCTGTATTATTATCTGTATAGATGATTCTGCTATTAACGGCATATTTTCTTGGAATCCAGCTATCAATGATTCTATAATCAAAACTGCAATATTCATAATTTCAGGAGCCTTTTCAGCTATGCCTGTAATTGCCTGAGCAAATATATCTCCAACACTGCTTGCAAGTCCTTCGAATCCACCTTCATTAAATGCTGAAGATAATTGTCCTATCATATCTGTTGCTGAAGCTGTTATTTCTTTTAACGGGGCATCTATGCTATCACTCATGTCTTTTCCAAGGCTCATAAGCGAGCTTTTAAATATAGTAACTTCACGACCTAATCCCTCTTCCATCGTTGCTGCTGATGCATTTAAGTCTTCTATTTCTTTCCCTGCATTTTTACTAAAATCTGCTATTTTAGATACCCCTTGTGCAAACTCTTTTCCAGCTTTTATTCCATAAGAGCCAACTTTTCCAATAGCTTTAATAGTCCCACTAAAAGCGGCCGATGTAGCCTTACCAATTTTTGATGATATACTTTTAAATGCATCTACTCCTGCTTTACCAACAGTAGTAGCTATCTTCCCAAATGCTCCCTTTCCTGATATTCCAACATCAGAACCAATTCTTTCAAAAGCTTTTTTACCATATTCTATAGTTGAAGATGCCATTTTCAACCATCTTGTTTCTTTTATTGAGTCTGTCACTATCATTGATGAAAGTTTAATATCGGCTTTTAATTTATTAAAGGTTCTTCTTATTTTTTCTGAAAGCCCTCCTACTTTTTCTTCAAAAGTTTTCGATATAGATTCAAAGAAACTTATCTTAGAAAGCCCTTTGTTTAATCCTTGTCCAATTTTACCCATAGCAACAGAGTTAGCCTTAATTATTTCTTTTCCTGCTCCAGTAACTAATTTAGAAATAATTTTTGTACTTTTCTCTTTAGTTTCTTCACCTTCTGATTCTAAATTTTCTAATATACTTTTTAATGTTAAATTTATCTCTTCGTTTATACTTATATTTGACATAATATCACCTGCCTTTTATAAAGCAGGCTATGGCTCACTACTCTAAGGTGTGGCACTAAGCTCTGGCTTTTTTATTTCTATATTTATTAACCTCTTACATCTACTACATTTTATTTCTCCTTTGATGTAATCAGCTTTAATTAATAATTTATTACAAAATGGACATTTTACTTTTACTATGCAAATCACCTACCTTTACTAATAAAAAGTGCCTAGTTTTATAAGCACTTTTTATTAGTTTTTATAGTTAGAATACTAAAATCAAAGTATTCCCCTTAAGTCTCCATTTTCCATAAGAGCATTTTCAATTTCTGTAATCTTTTGTTTCTTAGATTTACTCATTGGAATAGCATGAATCCTCTTCATATTACTATAAAAATCCTTTTGTTCTTTGCTCATATTGGTATTTATAGTCATAGATCTGTATCCCATGATTTTCACTATTTCATTGTCTTCCTTTAGAGCTCTAAACATAGCTCTAAATTTCCACCAATGAAAGTCTTCTATATCCTGAAGATCTATACCATATTGAGCGAAAAAAGCAGAGTATATATAGTCATCATCATAATCAAAGCAATATGCTCTTGTATCCTTTCCCATAGATACTCTACTATTTCCTGAGCTAGTTCTTTCGCCAATATCTTTTCCACCTCTATAAAACCAAAGGATTTGTTTAATCGCTTCTTCTAAATTATCTGGTATTACTGGATAATATAGAAGAAGAGCATTATATATCTTTTCTTTATCATCAAACTCATCATCCTGCATCATTATCTCAAACAAAATGGATGTACGAAAATCGTAATTAATCTTATATTCTCTATTATCTATTTCAACTTTTCGAGGTAAAACATCAATTAAAATATTCATTATTTTTTAGAACGTCTTTGAACTCTATTAGAAGAATACTTATTAGCAATGAGTTCAATTTCTTTATTTTTCTCATTTATGCCTGTTATTAGAGCCTCAAAAGCCTTTAAACATTCAAGTAAGTTAACTTTATCTCCAAATACTCTTTCATGAGTACCTTGTCCAAAAAGTTCATCAAAAACATTAAAGATGGCTTTGCACTGAGTTCTTATCCCTTCTCCAATTGACATACCCTTTGTTTCTTCTTCTATATTCATTACTTTTTTTATTGCTTTATCATATTTTTCTGCAACATCGGCATCAAATATATCTAATTCTAGCTCAATTCCATTAATATTCATTAAATATTCCTCCTACTAAATTGCAGTAAATGTTTTTGTTGCAGTATTGAATGTACCTTCTATAAAATCTCCTACTGCATTTAAGTTTCCTGATACCACAATAGTTTCTCCACCTGCTCCAGCTAATCCAGCAACTTCACAACTTACTATAAATTTTCTAGCCTTATAAGTATTCTCACTTCCTTCTATTGGTTGAAATAGTTCAACTTTAACATAGTCAAATTGTGCATCTGCCCCTGTAAGATGATTTCTTCCAACATTATATAATGCCATTACTGCCCCTTCACTTTTAATTAAATCTGATGTGAATGGGAATTGTGTTTGGTATGACTTAATTGTAGTTGAAGATGATTTATCGTTAATATAAACTTTAGTATCAAGTTGAGCTGCTGGATTTTCATCTAATGTATTAAATCCAGCTCCCATTAATTCATATTTTTCTACACCTGTTGATTCACCTATATTTATATAATCTGCTATTTGATGTCTTTGTATTGATTCTCTACTCATTATTTTTTCCTCCTTCTTGGTAATATACCAATCTACATTCTATTTTATATTGTGCTTTATCTAGATTTTTTTCAAAAACATAACCACTTGTTAATGCTTCTATTTTTTGTGCCACTCTCCCACTATCTAATACTGGTAGATTATTAAGCTCTGATTGAAGTTCCAGCCACTTAGCAAAGTTTTCATAGAATTTACTATTAGCTATATTTTGTACTACATCTTGTCCGCATACTTCCCTACTGACAAACATGAAACAGTATTGTCTAAGACTAGTTCCATTAATATACTTTTTTAAAATTTGTTCTCTAGGAAGTTCTTCTATCATATAGGATACTGTATTTTCACCTAAGTAATTAATATTAATACCATCATTAATATTTGCTAGATAAGGACAGGTTCCTATATATTCTTTGATACTTTCTACTATATTCATTTCTACCTCCTCTACTGATTTATATATTTTCAATATCTATTAGCTATTTATTAAAATCATTGTCACAGTTTAAGAGCTTTGGTTACTAGTTTTTAAAATTGAATTAATTTATCTAGACCTATTTAGCTAATTAAATTTAAATATATATTTTTACTTACTTTAAATTAGAGGCTATTCTTTCTTTTTGAATTATCCTAATGTATTTCAAAGAATTTATAAATCCTAATATGAAAGTCACCGCATTATTATCACCCCTTTCCTTTAGCTTCATTTCTTATTTGTTAATAAAACTTTTTAACCATAACTCATAGTGATAAATTAGTAGTCTAAACTTTATTATTCTTATTTTAAAATTAAAAACTAATTTATTATCTTAAGACTCAACTTTTAATAACTTATCACCACTGCGATGATATTATTCTAGCACCTCTTTAAACCAATTATATAAAGAGAGTTTAAAAGGAATTTATAAAGAATTTATAAAGAATATATTTGCAAGAGATTTGATAGCTTTTGACTTTATTGCTGATACATATTCTTCTGTAATATAAAGCTTTGCTGAAATATTTCTATTACTTTCCTTCTGAAAATATCTCATTTCAATAATACTTCTTTCTCTATCTGTAAGAATTTCTAGAGCATTTTCAATCTTTTTTATTTCAGCCTCTTTAACTTTTATAGCATAATTTAATCTGTTAATTTCAGCCTCTTTTCTTATTATCATATTTTCCACTGTTGAAGTAATTTTATTAGTTTTTCCTGTCTTCTCCACGTAATTTACACCAATTCCGTCATCATACTCATTTTCTAGTAACTCTATATCTAGTTTTATATTTTTAATTTCTACTTTCGTTTGATTAAAGTTATAAAGCATAGTTTCAATTTTTTTATTCATATTCATATTGATCCCCCTTGAATTTAATTCAATTTTTATTATTTATTCTTGAAATATTATATTGATTTAAATTCAATATAATATTTCATTTGTTAAAGACATATTTTAGCCTAAGCTCTATTTATAACACGATTTACTATTGTTGAGTTATTTATCTAAATATACTTCATTTCTTATACAACCCCCACATTTGAATTTAATTCAATATTTATATTTTGATTTTATTGAATTAAATTCAAATTGTCAAGTCGTATTGAACTTTTTTTTGATTTTATTTCAACTTGTGTTGATTTTACTTCAAATATGGTTATAATATAATTATAGGAGGTGTAAATATATGAATACACTGGGTATTAGGTTAAAAGAACTTCGAAAAAAACATGGATTAACACAAAAATCATTAGCAGATATTCTTTTAATAGATAATAGCTCAATTTCTAAATATGAGAATGATAAAGCAATACCGGAAAATGAATTGCTTCAAAGAATTGCCGATTTTTTTTCCGTATCTGTAGACTACTTACTTGGTAGAAGTGATATATCATCACCTAAAAAATCAACTTTTGATGATTTAGAATTAAATCCCAAAGATAAAAAAGATATTGAAAAAATTTTTAACAGTACCTTGGAGTCTTTAGAAAATCAAGAAGGACTTATGCTTTCGGGTAATCCTATTAATGATGAAGACTGGGAACTATTAAAATCTGCTATTCAAAATGGAATTGAGTATGCTAAGAAAATGAATAAGATAAAATATACCCCTAAAAAATATAAAAAATAATTTTAAACTTTATTTCGTAAAATTTGATGATGTTTTGGGGGGAATATAATTTTGGAAATTTCAAATTTAGTAAATAACTTAGTAAAAAAATATAAAACTAATGATCCTCGAGAATTATGTGATGCTCTTGGAATAAATGTTATGTACGAAGATTTAGGGTCTATTCATGGATTTTATCAATATGCTCCAAAAAATAAAATAATTCACTTAAATATTAGATTAAGTGAAATTGATATGTTATTTACTTGCGCTCATGAACTTGGCCACGCTATATTGCATAGTAATTTAAATATACTTTTTCTAGAAAGTAAAACTACTCAAGTTAAAGNNAAAGGTAAATATGAAATGCAAGCTGATCAATTTGCAGCTGAGCTATTGATTGATAAATCAATACTACTTAATTATGAAGGTTTATCCATAAACACTATTGCTAAATGCGAAAATATAGATATAAAATTTTTAAAACATAAATTTTTATATAAATGAATTATTAAGAGTTCATCAATAAAACCATCAGGATATATTTAATCTCATATCTTGATGGTTTCTGTTAAATAGATTTATATTCTAAATTTCATGTATTCTATACTAATTTTTGATTAAAAATATTATCTAACTCTAACTTCCTCACCTTTTTTTGAATTTCTTCTGACTCTAAAATATAAAGTCCATTATCCTTCATTCTCTTAAAGTACTCGGCTCCTGCAAAGGTATATCTATTTCTTCTACCTTCTGTAGTTTGAACCTTTTCATTAGCATAAGCTATAATGTCTCCAGTAGCTAAATTTCTTGGAAGGGTTAAAAGTGGCATTCCAAGCTCATTTCTAACAGTATTATGTCCTGCTAATGAACCAGTTGTTATGGCTTCCGTATGTCCTACAAAAAGTCCGCTTTTTTCTCCAGCACAGAATAAATTATCAAGTCCTACAACTTTCATCTGATTACTTCTTGGTGCAACTGATAAATATCTAATGGAGTTTCCTTTACCACCTGCATATGGATCTACAAATTTTGCCTCTTCAAGACCTTCAATTTTTCTAAGTTTATCTAAGGGATAATAAGAAGTCATTAACTTAGCATGACCAGTATCTAAAAGCACTATATTTTCCGCAAATTCCTTTAGTGCATATTGCTGACAAACCTTTTGCTTTAACTTATCCGTATTTATATCTTCTGTTGGAACCTTTAATACTACTACTCCTGTTTCATCTAACTGTCTTACTATTTTCTCTGATAAACTATCCTTCTCCAACTTGCATGATCCACTGAAAGCACCAAATACATCTTCCTGTCTTTCACCTTTTATATCCTCTATACCTGCTCTATAACTAATACTTACTCTTGGTCCAAAGGCTGGGCATCTTAAGATACACATAGAACAACCATTTCCATATCGTAAACAATTTCCCATAGGTCCTGTAGAACCAGTAGTTTCTACAAAGGCATCTGCTTCTATATATTCACCATTACTAAGATAAATTCCCTTTATATTAATCCCTTCCATATTTACATCTACTACACGGTTTACAAATCTAATTTTTATTCCCATTCTTTCAATGTGTCTTCTTACTGCTGGCTCTATTCTATTTACATTATAAAGCCATGCATGCTCATGCCCTGGAAAATCTATATTTTTGTGGAGTGTATTAGCATCAGTTATGTTGATTAAATCTCCAGCTCCTAGAGCTATAAGCTCCTCTGCTGCAGTATACCTTCCATTATTCCTCATAATCCCGCCAACATTTCCAAGTCCTAGTAATAAATCTGTTTTTTCAAATATTTCAACTTCAGCTCCGGCTTTACGTGCAGAAATTGCAGCTGCACAACCAGACCAGCCTCCCCCTATTATAACTATCTTCAATACAATCTTCTCCCTTCAAATATATATTTAGGACTGGTTTGCATCTTACACAGTCTTCTCAATTTTTCATCATCATTCATAATTGTACAGCAACCACAAACCCCTTCCCCACAACACATTTTTGCATTATTGGAACAAGAAAATTCAATATTCTTATCATAAGCTTCTACTATTTTCATGATTTGATGACTAAGCACATCTGCACTGTCACAATGCACTAAAGCAATATTACCCTTAGTTAAAATTCCTTCTAAAATCTTTCTACACTTACAATCAAGAATTCCACCCATAAGCAGTGTATTGGTTTTAATTATTTCTGTAGCATATTTTTTCAATTCCTTTTCTATAAATATTGTATCTAACGTTCCTTCATCAAGAATTACTGTAATTGTGTTTTCATTATTATATAATTTCTCCATAACAGGTACCATAGGTGCTTGACCTATACCTCTACATACTAAAACACAATGATTTCTTTTAATGGTATTCACTGAATTAAGTCCTAAAATTCCATTCCAAAAAGGACCTTTAATTAAAACATATTCATTAATATTTACATCTTTAAGTATCTTTGTTTTAAGTCCCTTTAATTCAATAGCCAAGGTAATAACATCATTTCCCGTATCACTATCCATAACACAAATCGGAGTATCAAAGGCTTGTTCACAATCCTCTTTTCTAATAAATACAAAGGAACCAGGACCAACTAATTCGCTAGCTAGTTTTTGAGTAACTTTAATCTTTAATATCATAAGCTTTTCATTTATTAGTTCTTTATCTATAATTTGAAATCTTTGATGTTTCCTTCCTTCCTTTGCCTTAAAATTGTTTTGCATAAATTCCTGATATATACATACTCCATTCCAATTTACGCAATCACAAAAGTCTTTGCCATCTAAGTGAGAACAAAGAATGCAATTTCCTGACTCAGCTAAATGACATGGACAGTATTCACTTCCACAATCTATACAGTTATATGGTTCATAGCCCATTACCTGCGCCTCCAAAATTACTATATTATCAGAATATTTCACAATAAGTTATTTGCTACTGTTTCCATGAAAAAAACCAAGGTTTTTTACCTTGGTTAATATTATTTATTCTATTCATCTTTATTCATCATGTATTTAATGTAATCCCATATTCCAATTTTTTCAATATCTTCTTTGGGATGAAGGGTTATTGCATATTTAGAGTTTAATTCATTGGTTATGGTAAGTATTCCTATATCATCTGTAGTTCTAATTGGTGTAGTTAACTCATAATTAGGTATAACAATATCTTTGACTATTTTTTCTTCCTTTCTAACAGGGAACATTAAATCTTCTTCAGCAACTAGTGGTATTCCCTTTTCTTTTCCCTTAACTTTTATATCTCCTATAACTTCACCAGCTTCGATAATCTTTTTATACTCATAATTATCTTTTACATATTCATAAATTCTCTGACTTTCTTTCCATCTTGGAACACAATTTAATGTTACTACAATTATTTCATTTTTATCTAATTTAAAGGAACTAACAAGACATTTTCCAGCCTGTCCTGTATATCCAGTCTTAACTCCAGTACAATTAGGCTCTGAATATAAAAGTTTGTTTATATTATTAAATTGTTTTGTAAATTCTATTCCTTCTTCTCCCGTGATTAATTTAGTAGATACAATTTTATTAAATTCTTCAATCTCTTTAGCTTTTTTAGTTGCTATAGCTAAATCATATGCTGAAGAATAATGGGAGTTACTATCTAGACCATGAGGTGATTCAAAATGACTATCTAATAAACCTATAGATACTGCAAATTCATTCATGACTTCACAGAACTTTTCTACAGTTCCACTAGTTCCTTCTGCAATAGCAATGGCACAGTCGTTACCTGACTTAAGCATAAGACCATATAAAAGTTCTCTTATGGTTACCTTATCTCCAGCCTTATATCCTACTTTAGAGCCTCTTATAGATGCTGCATTTTTAGATATTTCCACAACTCTATCTATATCTCCATACTGTAAAGTAACCAGAGCAGTTATTATTTTTGTTGTACTTGCCATAGGTATAACTTTATGGGCATTTTGATCAAATAAAATAGTTCCAGTAGCTGAATCTATAGCTATTGCAGATACTGCATCTACTCTTATTGGAGCTGCATCTACGTTTTTTATAGGAATACTCACTATAGTAAATAAAAATATTAATAGAAAACAACTTACTCTTCTTTTCATCCTTTTACACTCCCAACTTAAATTTGTGACTTATTCTCAAATAGTTTTATTTTTTTTATATACCATGAATATATAAATCATAGTTGGATAGAATTGCAGATATAAAACTATGGAGGTTTAGTATACTAATGAAATATTTTTTATGGATTTTAGCCATAGTTACACTGGTCTTATTATTTCCTATTCCAATAAAAATAACACTTATATATGCTAATGAAATTTTTACCTTAAAAATATATAATAAAGTGATAATTCCGTCAAAAACTAAAAAAACTAAGGCTAAAAATGAAAACAAATGGAGTGATTATGTAAAAACTCCTAACGAAGAAAAAATTTCAAAATTGAAACTTAAAGATTTAAAAGGAATAATAGAACTCTTTATTAATTCTAAATTTAAATTTACTATACGCACTAAATTTAAAATGGACTACTCTATAGAAGATGCTGCTATAAACGCTATTACTTACGGCTTTTTATATCAAATTACAGCATTTTTTTCAACAATTTTAAATCTATTTTTTAAAGTTAAAAATTTTACTCCTACTATCAATATTAAATATAATGAAAATTTCTTTAAATTTGAAAGTACTAGTATAATTTTTATAAATATAGCAAAAATTATATACATGGTTATTGTAATTTTTTATCACCTTATCAAAGTACGAAAAACTTCTTCCTTTGATAAAGTGAATTTAAAGGAGGAATTTTAGATGGACGGTCATCCAATAGAAAATTTAATGAAGTCGACTATGGAAAATATTAAAAATATGATTGATGTGGATACAGTTATTGGTAATCCTGTAAGTGCACCTGATGGTACCACAATCATTCCAATTTCAAAGGTATCCTTTGGTTTTGCCTCAGGTGGAAGTGAATTTAAGGATACTAACTTAGATTCCTCTAACAGGCATCCCTTTGCTGGTGGATCTGGTGCTGGAATCTCCTTAAAACCAGTGGGGTTCTTAGTAGTACACAAAAATACTATAAGATTTCTTTCCGTGACTGAGTATAATCCATACGATAAGATAATCGATGCAATGCCTCAGGCCATTGATATGATTTCTGGGCTATTTAACAAAGATAAAGTCAATGGTGATAATTATTCTGAAGTCTATAACCCATGCGACCCTTGCGATTAACTCTAAGAAAAAAGGCTATTTTAAAATAATTCACTAATCTTTTTCTAATGTTGAGGATGTACTTTAATACTATAAGTACATCTTCAATATTTATTTAAGATTTAGTTTTTATTTTAAATATAGCCATAATATTATGTGTAATAGTAAAATATATTTATTTTATTATTAGAATTTCTTTTCTTCAATATCCTTTTCCTCTAATTCTACTAGCTCTTCATCTTCAATAAAATTATCTAAAGATGGTAATTCGCCTAAAGATGTAAAATCAAAGTGCTTTAAAAATTCGTCAGTAGTAGCATAAAGATTTGGTCTTCCTATAACACTTTTCTTTCCTGATTCCTTTATTAGTCCTTTTTCTACTAAAGTACTAATAGCTCTATCACTTTTAACTCCTCTTATGTCTTCAATTTCTATTCTAGTTATTGGTTGTTTATAAGCAATTATAGACAGGGTTTCAAGAGAAGCTCTAGATAAGGATTGTCTAATATTTGTCTTTAACAGCATTTGAAGATAATCACTATTTATAGGTTTTGTACCAAGTTGATAGGCCTTATTGATACATATTAGTTTTACTCCCCTAGACTCATCTCTTTCATATACCTTTTCTAAAACCTTTAAAAGTTCTGTAGCAAATTCTACTGAACATTCTAAAATACTTGCTATAGTGTCTACTTCCAATGGGTCTCCAGTTACATATAATAAAGACTCTATTATAGAAAAATATCTTTCATATTTAGACTCGTCTATAAGATAATTTAACTGATGTTCTGATTCTTGAAGAACCTCTTCAATTTTATTTCTAGGATCAATATCTATACTTCCATCTTCTTTATTTACTCTACTTAAAATTTTATCATTAACTTCTGCATCTTCATGATTTAAATTAGTATGTTCATTCATCCCCCATCACTCCTTCTAAATATATTTCACCAAAGTTGCCATGTTGAACTACTCGTACATTCTTCAGCTTTATTAACTCTAACAAGGCTAAGAAGGTTACAATGATTTCCGTTTTACTTTTGCTCTCCTTTATTATACTAGTGAAGGCAGTATTTTTACTATGCAATAAAACTTCTTTTAAGTAATCCATCTTATCTTCTATTTTAAATAACTCAACCTGTACTCTGTCTTCTATGTTAAAGGTTTCATTCATCTTATTTTTATATATTTCCATAAGTTCAATATACATATTATATAAATCCATCATAGTTATGCCCTTAAGTAGCTCTTTGGCATCTTGCTTTTTTTCCCTGGTATCTTCAATTATTTCAGGCCTTTTAGTAAATATAATGCCTGTATTTATTTGTCTCTTGCCCAGAAATTCAGCTATATTTTTAAATTTCTTATATTGAACTAATTTATCTATAAGCTCTTGTGTATCATCAACCTCTTCAATCTCTGGTTCCTTATTTTTAGGAAGTAATACCTTAGATTTTAATTCAATTAATGTAGTAGCCATAACAATAAATTCCGAGGCAATATCTAAATCCAATTCCTTCATTTCATTTAGATATCCTATATATTGATTTGTTATATCTAAAATACTTATATTATATATATCCATTTGGTTCTTTTTTATTAAGTGTAATAAAAGGTCAAAGGGCCCCTCAAAGTTTGAAGTTTTAATTGTTAATGCCATGATTTCACCTTCCTTACAACAAATTTATCTGTATACTAAAAACTTCAATATATATTTTAGCATGAAAACACTCATTTTAAATTATACTCTAAATTTAGTTAAATTTACAATAGTAAAAATGATATCTTTCAATTATGACAATTATTATTTTGAAATCAAAAATTACAGCAGTTCATTTAAAAATAAAAAATCACCCTAAAAATCTTAGAGTGATTTTTTATATCAGCATTATACATTTGGGGTTGTATATTGTAACTGATAACTATAGCATTAAACTGAATTTTAAATTAACCTTTATATATATTTTTTACAGATATTTATTTTTTATTCTATATTATTAATATTTAAAAATTAAATATACTTATATTGAATGATCAAATATATTGGAAAATATATCTTTAACATTTTTAAAGAACTGAGATTGTTTCACTTCTCTATCACTATATAATTCTACTTTTCCTAATAATTCATCTCCATTATAAACTTCACAATAGCCAACAACATCACCAGCATTTATTTTTTTCAGTTCAGGATTAATATTTACTTTCTTTGTTAATTCTTCCTCAGTGCCTTTTTCTACGGTTACTTTTAAATCATCTTTTGCTTTTGCTATAAAGAAAGAATCCCCTTTTTTATTTAATGGTATTTGTTGCACATCTACATCTTTAGCTACTATAGTTTTACTTTGGTATTTAGAAAATCCAAAATCCATAAGCTTACTTGCATCTGCATTTCTTTGTTTATATGTAGGTGCTCCCATTATTACTGCAAGCATCCTTACATTGTCTCTAGTTGATGTAGCAGATATACAATACATAGCTTCTTGTGTAAATCCTGTTTTTAGACCATCACATCCTTTGTAAAATCTCACCAACTTATTATGATTAACTAATTCAATTGGTGTTTTTCTACCTTCTGATATAGTTTCCATATATATAGATGAATATTTTAATATGATTGGGTGCTTTAAAAGCTCTCTAGACATTATGGAAATATCTCTAGCAGTACTTAAATGTCCTGAAGCACTAAGACCTGTAGCATTCTCAAAGTGAGTATTAGTCATTCCAAGTTCTTTAGCTCTTTCATTCATTTTTACTGCAAAAGCTTCTTCACTGCCTTCTAAAAATTCTGCCATTGCCACTGCTGCATCATTTCCTGATGCTATAGCTATACCTTTTAGAATTTCTTCCACAGTTCTTACTTCTCCAGTGTCCAATATCATACTACTACCGCCCATGGATTTAACCTTTTCACTACAAACTATTTTATCTTGAAGAGTTATTCTTCCATCATCTAAAGCTTCCATAGCAAGTAGCATAGTCATTATCTTTGTAACCGAAGCAGGTGCAAACTGTTCATCTGCATTTTTTTCATAAATAGTTTTACCTGAATTAGGCTCTAATAGTATTACAGATTTTGCCTGTGGCTCAAACCCTATTACATTATCTGCAGGCTCATTTTTTATTTCATCATCAGCAAAGGCTGTTGGAAGGATTATAGCCTGCAATGAAAGTAGTACGGATAATAATAAAGTTAAAACAAATTTATTCTTTTTCATAACCGACCTCCAAAACAATTATTATGAGGTTATTTTTACCTCAATCTTAAAAATTATCCTAGAAATTTAGAAATTTTATTTTCTAAAGTTTCTTCCTATTTAGAGTTCCCTAATATAGAATTTATATCCTCAAGGTGCATATATTACTTTAAAAATAAAATGAAGCTATATAAAANNTTTTATATAGCTTCATTTTATATTAATATATACTAACTAATTACTTCATGGATTAGTGGTATATCATTTTTATAGCCTTCAACTATTTCATAGTTTTTTAAGATACCCTCATTAGCTTTTTCAATGAGACTTTCATTATTACTATGAATATATGCTATGGTGTCACCCTTTTCTACTTTATCACCACGTTTTTTATTTAAAACTATTCCCACGGCTAAATCTATTTTACTTTCTTTAGTGGCTCTTCCTGCTCCAAGCTCCATTGCAACTATTCCTAAGTTTTCAGCATGGATTTTTTTAACCACTCCTCTATTTTCTGCAATTACCGGTACTACATACTTAGCTTTAGGTAATAAATTTGTATTATCGATACAGTCTATATCTCCACCTTGAGCTTTAACAAATTCTTTAAGCTTTCCTATGGCTGATCCTGAAGTTATAGTCTCTTTTAACATAGCTTCAGCTTCCTCAGCAGTACTTGCTTTTCCTGCTAACATTACCATACGACTTCCTAAAACTAAAGAAAGCTTTAATAAGTCCTCAGGACCATTTCCCTTTAATGTATTTATGGCTTCTTCTACTTCTAAAGCATTACCTATAGCTAAGCCTAATGGTTGGTCCATATCAGAAATTACTGCCATAGTATTACGCCCAATATGTTTTCCTATAGAAACCATTTCTGTAGCCAATTCCTTAGCAGATTCTGTGTTTTTCATGAAAGCTCCGTCTCCAACCTTAACATCTAAAACTATAGCATCAGCTCCTGAAGCTATTTTCTTGCTCATAATGCTAGAAGCAATTAAAGAAACATTATCAACGGTTGCTGTAACATCTCTTAAGGCATATAACTTCTTATCAGCTGGTGCTAAGTCTCCAGTCTGGCCTCCCACAGCAATTTTAATAGTATTAACATTATTAATGAATTTTTCTGTTGGCATCTCCACTGAAAAACCTTTGAAAGCTTCTAACTTATCTATGGTTCCTCCCGTATGTCCTAGACCTCTACCTGACATCTTAGCCACTGGTATTCCCAATGCTGCTACCATAGGTGTAAGCACCAAAGTTGTAGTATCCCCTACTCCACCTGTGCTATGCTTATCTACCTTAACTCCTTGAATTTGACTTAAGTCTAACATATCTCCAGAATGTACCATTGCCATTGTTAAGTCTGAAGTTTCTCTCTTATTCATCTTTTGAAAATATATAGCCATTAAAAGAGCTGATACTTGATAATCTGGAATTTCTCCCTTTGTATAGCTCTCTACAAAATAATTTATTTCCTCTGTAGAAAGCTCTCTACCATTCCTCTTTTTTAGAATCAAATCATACATTCTCATAAAATACACCCCGCTCTATACCTTTATATTTAATTTTGTTTGTAAATGGCCCACTATTATAATTCTCTAACTATTCCTTTCACTAAAGAAACAAATTTTGATTTTACTTTAGCAGAAGTTTCTATTACTTCTTCATGATTTAATGGTTGGTCTAAGATTCCAGCTGCCATGTTAGTTATGCATGAAATTCCTAGTATTCTAAGACCACAATGATTAGCTGCAATAACTTCAGGAACTGTTGACATTCCAACTGCATCAGCACCTAGTATTCTTGCCATTCTTACCTCTGCTGGAGTTTCATATACTGGACCTGTAAACATCATATAAACTCCTTCTTTTAATTCTATATTAAGAGATGATCCAACTTCTTTTGCTAGTTTTAAATATTCTCTATCATAAGCTGTAGACATATCTGGGAATCTTGCTCCTATTTCTTCTTCATTTTTACCTATAAGTGGATTTGTACCTGCAAAGTTTATATGATCTGTAATCATCATTAAATCACCTGGTACAAAGCTAGTATTAACACCACCACAAGCATTAGTTACTATTAAAGACTTAACACCCAAGTATTTCATAATATGGATTGGAAGTGCTAATACACTCATAGGATGGCCTTCGTAATAATGAAATCTACCTTGCATCATGATAACCTTTTTACCATCTAAAGTTCCGCATACAAATTGTCCTGCATGACCTTGTACTGTAGATACCGGAAGATTAGGTACTTCTGAATACTTTACTACCACTCTATCTTCAACCTTATCAGCCATATCACCAAGACCAGATCCTAAGATAATACCTATTTCTGGCTGGAAGCTTAACTTAGCCCTTATATATTCTACACTCTCATTAATTAATTTAATATCCATTATAATTTCTCCTCTTCTTCACAGTTATATAATTTTATTTAGTTATACTCTATGTTATCAGTTTATTAATTTATCTTAATATTATTTGTTTGACTAGTTAGTTAAATAAATAATATTAACAACAAATTACAATATATTATTACCTTTAAGTAATTTATATATTGTAATTTGTGTATTAAAATTTTTATTACCTTTATATTTTTATACTATCTAAAACTCTTTTAATCCTAGATTACTAGCTATACAATTAAATCTTTAAAGCTTTTTCCTACTAAATCATTTTCAATGTCAAGTAAATCTAATACAGTTTTACCTATATCGCAGAATCCATTTCTAGTTCCAAGATTTATATCTTCCTTAAGATTTCTTCCATATACAAGTACAGGCACATATTCTCTTGAATGATCTGTACCTTCTGTCGTTGGATCACATCCATGATCTGCAGTAATGATTAATACATCATTATCTCTTAATGCTTCCTTAATTTCTGGTAATCTATCATCGAATTCTTCTAAAGCCTTAGCATATCCTTCTACATCATTTCTATGTCCAAATTTCATATCAAAATCTACTAAGTTTGTAAATATGAATCCATTAGAATGAGACTTCATCATTTGTAAAGTCTTATCAACTCCATCCATATTGTCCTTTATAGATACAGATTCTGTAACACCTTTTCCTGTAAATATATCTTTAATCTTACCTACAGCTGCCATAGGTAAGCCAGCTTCACTAACATACTCAAGAGCAGTCTTGTTAAAAGGCTCTAGCGCATAATCATGTCTATTAGCTGTTCTTACAAATTCACCTTTTTTCATACCTTTAAAGGGTCTGGCAATTACTCTACCTACCATCTTATCTCCAACTAACATTTCTCTTGCAACTTTGCACATATTATATAATTCTTCTAAAGGTATTACATCTTCGTTAGCTGCAATTTGAAATACACTATCTGCAGAAGTGTAAATTATAGGGTATCCAGTTCTTATATGTTCTTCCCCTAATTCCTCAATGATGGCTGTACCAGAAGCAACTACATTTCCTAAAGTCTTTCTTCCTATCTTAGCTTCAAATTCATCCATAATTTCTCTTGGAAACCCATTAGGATAAGTTTGAAGAGGTGTTTCTAAAATTACTCCTGCCATTTCCCAATGTCCTGTAATTGTATCCTTTCCTTTTGAAAGTTCACTACATCTTCCATAAATTCCTTCTGGATTTTCACACTTAATAAGGTTTTCCACACCTTCTATGGAACCAATTCCTAAAGCTTCTAAGTTTGGAATAGAAAAACCTTTAACATGTTTTGCTATATTACCTAAAGTNNCAAAGTATTACTACCTTTATCTCCATAAAGCTCTGCATCTGGAAGTTCTCCAATACCAACACTATCAAGCACAACTAAAACTACTTTTCTATCCATGATATACTTCCTTTCTTCTTAATCACTGATATATTATATTTTACCACAGTTGTTTCAAAATATATAACTAAATAAAATAAATTATGTGTCACTGCTAAACTTACATCTTTTTTAGCAATGGCACATAATATAATAGTACATTATTATTTAAATATGTCAATTTATTAGTTAAATTTTTTTATCTATATTTTTCCTTTATCTCAATATGGAATTAAATATATGAATATAATTATATAATATTTCTAAAGGTTTTATTAGTTCATTGCCCACTAAAATACTATTTTCATAAATTCCAGGTTTATAAAAATAACTCAGTACATAATCTAATATATTAGGCAATACTCCCCCCATAACAAATATAATTATAAAGCACTCTGCATATAAAATTAAGAACTTTTTAATGTCATCTTTCATACTTTTATGCCCCTAACCCCTTTAGTGCAAAATTTATAAGTATAGGTGTTATAAAAGACTCAAATAAAAATCCAATAAACATAACTCCTGTAACAATTAAAAACATCATAGTGTAATTTCTTACTGAACCAGTATTAGGTGAATATTTCTTTGCAAATTTTTCTTTTACTATACCTATAGAAAATTCAATAGATAGTACTGATAAGAATATTAAACATGGTATATATATAAGGTTTTGTGGTAAAACACCTAAAAGTGATAAGAGTAATCCTTTTTCTTTTAATCCATATATAAAAAAACTAAAAGTAAATCCTAAAGAAAATCCTTTGTAAATATTAATCAAAATAATTATTGGAAGTCCTACTACCGTTAATCCTAAGAACCAAAATCCAATTATAATGGGTATATTATTTTTTAAAGTACCCATTAATATTTCTTTATTAGATAATCCATCTAAGGTCGATGATGAGCCAAAAGCAGTTATATAGTTAATTAAGGTACTCTTGTCCACATCCCCCATATATTTAACACAGTAGAGACCTAGAATCATCCCAGTGGCCATAAATAATATTGTTAATAAATACATCCAAATATTTTCATAAAAATGTTTATTAAAACTATCTATTACGCTTCTTAATGTCATACATATTCCCCCTTAGTTTATTTAAGAATTAATTTATATTTATGCCTAACCTAAGGGTAATATTCCATTTTATTTAATTTTTACAAGTATGCTAAAGCTGCAATAGTCTTTCCGTCTATAACTTCTCCACTTTTAACCATTTCTTTAATTTTATCTATACTATATGATTTTACATTTATAAATTCATCATCATCTCTATTAACTTCACCTTTATATAACTCAGTAGCCTTATATAAATATATATATTCATCTGAAAATCCAGGTGCTGTAGCTATTTTACCTAAGAACTGAAATTTTTTAGCCTTATATCCAGTTTCTTCTTCCAATTCTCTAATACCACATAGTTTAATATCTTCTCCCTTTTCTATTTTCCCAGCTGGTATTTCTAAAATTGTTCTATCTAATGCTTTTCTAAATTGTTCCACAATAAGCATAGTATCTGAATTCAAATAAGCTACTATACCAACTGCTCCTGGATGTTCTATAAGTTCTCTTTTTCCCACTTTTCCATTAGGAAGTTCCACTTGCTGCACTTTCAAATTTATTACTGTTCCTTTAAATTTATATTCTTCACTAATAGTTTTCTCAAAAAGTTTCATCATCACCACTCCTCGTAATATATAATAACCTATCATACATAAAATAGACACCTTCAATTTTCTCAAATTGAAAGATGCCTATAACTTATAATTTTATATTTGTTGGTGTAAAAAACTGTTTGTTGCCTTGATTTTGATAATTAATCGACTTAAATTTTACTATAGTTCTAATAATATCAAACTTCTAGCATACTTTATTTTTAAGTCTTAGCTTGTCCGCTACCATTGCAATGAACTCTGAATTAGTTGGTTTACCCTTTTCATTATGAATAGTGTATCCAAATAATTTATTAATAGTATCAACCTGTCCTCTACCCCACGCAACTTCTATAGCATGTCTTATAGCTCTTTCTACTCTACTTGCAGTAGTATTGTATTTTTTAGCTATTGCTGGATATAGTTCTTTAGTTACTGCTGACAATAATTCTATATCATTTACCACTAAAGTTATAGCTTCTCTTAAATACATATACCCTTTAATATGAGCTGGTACACCAATTTCATGAATGATATTAGTAATTTCTGATTCTAAATCCATAGATCCACTATTTGATTTAGGTTTAACATCCATCATTAATGATGAAGAACTAGTTGTATTAGTAACTGGTGTTTTTCTAACTGTATCACTTGAAATTGAATTATTAAACATATCTCTTATTCTATTAGATAATACGTCCATATCAAAAGGCTTAACTACATAATAATCAGCTCCTAAAGATATAGCTCTTTGAGTTATTTTGTCTTGACCTACTGCTGATAATATAATTATTCTAGGCATTGGATTTAAATTCATTGTATTTAATCTCTCAAGAACTCCTAATCCATCTAAATGAGGCATTATAATGTCTAGAACTACTAAATCAGGGTTAGTTTGTTCAATAAGTTCTAAAACCTCTACTCCATCTTTTGCTATACCAACTACGTTGATGTCCTTTTGACTTAAAAAATAATCACTTAAAATATTGCAAAACTCCTTATTATCATCTGCAATTAGCACATTAATGCTTCTTTGCTCCATTCCACAACTCCCCTTTTTGTAATTTTTACCATATCATAGATATATAATTTCGACAAAAGTAATAAAACTCCTTCTACTACCTAAAAAAAAAATAAATTTTTTTAAAATTCAACCTTTTCTTATATTATAACATCATTTTGAGTCAAATAAAAACAACCTATTATAATTTTATATAAATAGATTGTTTTTATTTAATTATTTATGATTATTATATAGTGTTTTGTATTTTTTAAGTGTAATTGATAATATTTATTTATTTCCTAATGTTTGCTTCATTTATCATCCAATCCATATATATTCCATATCCTGTATCAGGCTTATTGACAAGAACATGGGTTACTGCACCTACTATTTTGTTATTTTGAATTATTGGACTTCCACTCATCCCTTGAATAATTCCACCTGTTTTCTCTATACACAATGGATCTGTAACTTTTATTATCATACTTTTACCATTTGGTTCTTGTTGATTTAATAATTTTTCTATTACTATGTCAAATAATTCAGGCTCTTCTCCATCTATAGTTGTAAGAATTTGTGCTTTTCCTACCTTGACTTCATCTTTAAATCCTACCTTCATAGGCTTATTATAATTATTGCATATTAAATTATCATTGCCTTCTCCAAATACTCCAACAGAGGTATTTAATCTAATTATTCCTAATGTCTTATCACTATCTGTAAAAATACCCCTAAGTTCACCTGGACTACCTTTAGCTCCTTTCCTTACTGACACTATATTAGAATCTACAATTTCACCTTTCCCAACACTCATAATAGTATTGGTATCCATATCTGTTATAGGATGTCCTAGCGCTCCAAACTTCCCACTTTCTTTATGATAAAATGTTAAAGTTCCCACACCTGCCACAGAATCCCTAACCCATAATCCAATTTTATAGTTTTCATCCTTTTTACTGACTACTGGATTAACTACAAAATTCATTTCTTCGCCTTTTCTATTTACTGTAATCTTTACCTGCTCTCCCTTGGCTCTATTTACATAAGTAGCTATATCTTCGGCACTTTTTATTTCTTCATTATTAATTTTTATAATGCTATCTCCTATAGCTATTCCAGAAATAGCAGCTGGGCTTTGAACCTTATTACCATCTACTTCAATGTCTGACAAAGCAATAACAAGGGCTCCTTTTGTATTAATTTTAATTCCTAAAGGTTTTCCTCCTGGATAAACCATTATGTCGGAGGTTTTAGCATAATTAACCTTTTTTAGACTAGAAGCTTCTGAAAAATTTAATTTATAATCCATAGCACTTGAATAATTATTTATTGATGGCACTGCTTCATTAAAATATCTATTAACTATATCAGTATAGCAATTTATAGATATTAGTATGAAGGTTGTAGTAAATATCAAGAATAAAATATTACTAAATTTTTTCATAATGCTTTACCTCCTGTAAAGAATGTTTAACTTTAATTTTCCCCTATGAGAAATTTTTATGTTAGAGTTCTTTTTCTTTTAAACCCAAAAAGATTTCCTAATTGAATTTTTTAGAACATGAAAATAAAACACTATAAACTAAAGTTATACTTAGTTTATAGTGTTAAACATTTTTATAGTATATATTCACATTTTAATTTTAATTTTTTAAAATTTATAATAAAATCCAAGACATGCTGTTTATCGTCTTAAATAATCTTTTATTTCTTTTGCCTTCGAAATCATCTCTCGTGCATTTTCAATAGTTATAGCCGTAACTTCGCTACCACCAATTATTCTAGCTACTTCTTGTTCCACTTCATCATCCTTTAGCTTCTTAACCTTTGTAAACGTATTTACTTCATCGCTGTTTTTTTCAATTAAATAATTCACATCTGCTAGTGCCGCAATTTGAGGTAAATGAGTTATACAAAATACTTGATGAGCTTCAGAAATAAGCACCATTTTTTCTCCTACTCTTTGAGCTATTCTACCACTTATTCCAGTATCTACCTCATCAAATATTACAGATGGAATTTGATCTTTATCTACAAACACAGTTTTAAGTGCTAGCATAATCCTTGATAATTCTCCACCTGAAACCACTTCTTCTAAAGGCTGTAATGGCTGTCCAGGGTTAGTAGAAATGTTGAACTGTATCTTGTCTCTACCTTTAGAATTAAGATTCTCTGTATATGCTACCTCTATTTTAAATCTACTTTTTTCAAGACCTACATAATCTAATTCTTTTTTTATTTCTTTTTCTAGCACTTCACTTATTTCTAATCTTAAATTATGTAATTCCTGTGCTATTCCTTCTAATTTTTCATATAACTTCTTCTTTTGTTTTAACAGTTCTTCTATAATCTCTCCACTGTTTATTAATTCGAAATATTGTTCTTCTATATTATTTTTATACACTAGTACATCTTCTAAAGTAGGTCCATATTTCTTTTTACAAACAGATAATTGATACATTCTAGAATTTATAAATTCCAATTCACCTATATCATAGTCTGTATTATCCTTTAAGTCACTAAGGGTTCTAGTATTATCCTCTAACAAGTAATATGATTCCTCCAGAGAATCTACTATGGATTTAACTTCTTCATGATGAGCTTCAATAGATTTAAGTTCTCTAATAACATGCATTAAGGAATCTATAATAGAAATCCTACTTTCATCATTCTCTTTAAGTAGCATATAACTTTTTTCTAAAGCCTTTTTGATTTTTTCTCCATTAGATAACATATTAAATTTCTTTGATAATTCTTCATCTTCACCTATCTTAGGTTTTATACTATTAATTTCATCTATTTGAAACTTTAGAAAATCTATTTTTTTCTCTCTTTCTCCATCATTTCCTTGAAGTCTATTTATTTTTTCTTCCACTTCACCATACTTTAAATAAAATTTATCGTATTCTTCAAGTTTATTCACCAATAACTCTTGTCCAAATGAGTCTACATAATTTATGTGCTTTGAACTATCTAATAAATTTTGGTTTTCATGTTGACCATGAATATCAATTAAGGTTTCACTAACCTGCTTTATCTTAGATAGCAATAAGGTTTTATTATTTACTTTTGCTATGGTTTTCCCTGAGTGAAAGCTTTCCCTACTGAGTATTACTATTCCCTCATCACTTATATCTAATTCTTCTAAAATAGCCCTAGTTCTGTGATTTTCAATAGAAAAAACTGCTTCTACTACAGTTTTATCTTCTCCTACCCTTATTAAGTTCTTATTAAATTTACCTCCAAGAACAAAGCTAATAGCATCAATTAATATAGATTTACCTGCTCCTGTTTCTCCTGATAAAACATTAAATCCCTTAGAAAAATCTATGGATAGTTTTTCTATAAGAGCAAAGTTCATAATATTAAGTTGTAAAAGCATTTATACCATTCCTCATTTACTTTATTAATTTTTCTATTTCTAATTTAAGTTCCTCGGCTTTTTCGTCAGTCCTTACCAAAATAAAAATAGTATTATCTCCAGCTATTGTTCCTGCAATTCCTTCTAATTTAAAAGAGTCAATTGCTTCAGCTGCAACTTGAGCTGATGCTGTAATTGTTCTAACAACCAAAATTTTATCTACCTTTTCAACAGATATAGCTGTATTTGAAAATATATATGCCAATGCACTAATAGTTGAGTTGTTATTTGTATTTACTTGTGCATACTTGTATCTTCCTGTATGAGATAAGGTTTTAATTAAGTTTAATTCCTTTATATCTCTAGATACAGTTGCCTGAGTTACATTTATATTTTTAGCTCTTAATCTATCAGCTAAATCTTCTTGAGTTTCAATATCTTCATTTCTTATTATATCCAATATTATACTATGGCGATTTTCTTTCATATATTTTCTCCTCACAATCCATAGATCTTGAAATTATTTTTGTTCTTAATATTTTAAAATAATCATAATCCTTAAATTGAACAATCTTACACTTATCTTCAATTGTTTCAATTATCATCTCATTGTATTTATCTGATTCTAATTCTAAATGCCCATCACAGGTTAAGAATACGTTATCTTCATTAGTATTTAATATTATTTTTATCTTATTATGAGGATCTAAAATAATCGTCTTTACTCCATTAGATATAGGACAAATAGGAGTTAAACTTATTAGCTCCATAGTTGGATAGATTATTGGACCCCCTGCTGATAAAGAATAGGCTGTAGAGCCTGTAGGGGTAGATACTATTAACCCATCAGCTTTATAGCTACTATAAAAGCTTCCATCTACAAATATATTATAAGTCAACATTCTGCTTAAAGTACCCTTGGTTATAACTATATCATTTAAAGCTACATGGACATTTCCACCATCCTTTTTAGGAATAGTAACCTTTATCATCATTCTTTCCATGATTTTAAATTCATTATTTTTAAGTTTTTTAATTGCTTCACTAACTTCTGTTAGTTCTACACTAGTTAAAAAACCTAAATGTCCTATATTAACTCCAAGAATTGGTACCCCATACTTATATATTTTTCTTGCTGCTCTTAAGATAGTCCCATCTCCACCTAAGGTAACAAGTAAATCTAATTTTTTGTTTTCTTCTAGCTCCAATCCCTCAGCATCTTTAAATATATGTAATTCACTTTCAGGAAATTCTTCCTTTATTAGATCATGAACATAGTTTAGTATTGTATTCTTCTTATCTTTAGATGAATTGATGTTAATACCTATACTCTTCATATATCCTCCACAATAAGTTTTTCATGAGCATTTTTTACAATATTTCTTATACTATTGCTATTAAAATTTCCTATTCTACTAAAATCTTTAGTAAAATTAATCAGGTATTCTATATTTCCATTAGGACCCTTAATGCCTGAATAAGTTAAATTTAATATATTAATGTGATTCTCCTTCAAAAAAGTTACTACATTTAAAATAACCTCTTCATGGATTTTACTATCCTTTACTACCCCTTTTTTAGAAACTTTTCCTCTACCAGCTTCAAACTGAGGTTTTATAAGTGCTACCACTTCTCCCACTTCCTTCAAAAGTGGAATAACATGAGGTATTACTTTGTCTAATGAAATGAAAGATACATCTATAGATGCAAAATCACAGTATTCACCAATTTGTTCCATTGTAAGATTTCTTACATTTGTGCTTTCCATAGAAACAACTCTTTTATCCCCTTTAAGTTTGTCTGCCAATTGATCTTTACCTACATCTATTGCATATACCTTAATGGCTTCACTAGTAAGCATACATTCTGTAAACCCTCCAGTAGATGCTCCTATATCTAAACATTTAAGCCCTTTAAGATTTATATTAAAATCTTTAAGGGCTTTTTCTAATTTAATTCCACCTCTACTTACATAGGGAATTACTTCCCCACGCATTTCAACTTCAGCAGCTTCTTCAACTTTTAGCCCGCATTTTCTTTCTTCTTTTCCATTGACGTATATTTTTCCAGATAAAATATATTCTCTAGCTTTTTCACGAGAAATTGCTAATTGCTTTTTTACTACTAATAAATCTAATCTAACTCTTTCCTTTAACATGCTTACTCCTTAGTTAAAAATTCCTCTACACTACTACAAATTCCTTCTGGGTCTAATTTGTTAAGATTATATAATGTATTAACATCACCATGCTGTATAAATTTATCCTTAAATCCTAATGTTAAAATATTATTCTTAAGTAATCCTTCCCTATTTAAATACTCTAATACCTCACTTCCAAGACCACCAGATATCATATTATCTTCTACGATAACTAAATCATATCCTGACTGTACTAGTTCTTTTATTAATTCACTGTCTATAGGTTTTACAAAACAGCTATTTACTACAGTACAATCTATGTTTTTCTCCTTTAACAATTCTTTAGCAATAATTACATTTTGAACCATTTTACCTACTGCTATTATTGCCACTTTTCCAGATTTATTACCCAAAACTTCCCACTTACCTTTTCTAAAGAAAGTCATAGGTGAAAGTTTAATACTAGATAAGTCTCCGCCCCTTGGATATCTTATAGCTATAGGATAGTTTTGTGTAACTGCAAACTGTAGCATATACCTTAACTCCTCAGTACATTTAGGGCTCATTATTGTCATATCTGGTATGTGAGTTAAGTAAGACAGATCAAATACCCCTTGGTGAGTTTCTCCATCTTGACCTACAATACCTGCTCTATCTATAGCAATTACCACCGGCAATTTTTGTATTGCTACATCATGAATAACTTGATCATAAGCTCTTTGAAGAAAAGTAGAATACACTGCAAATACAGGCTTTAATCCTTGTGATGCCATACCTGCTGCCATGGTTACCGCATGTTGCTCTGCTATACCTACGTCAAAAAATCTCTTTGGGAATTCCTTAGAAAATCCCTCAAGTCCTGTTCCCTCTGGCATAGCTGCAGTTATAGCTACTAATTTTCTGTTTTTTTCTCCCAACTTTACCATAGTCTCACCAAAAATTTCTGAATAGGATTTGCTAGCCTTTGAAGGTTGCTGTCCATTTTCACAATTAAAAGGCCCTACTCCATGAAATTTATCTGGGAACTCCTCTGCATACTCATAGCCTTTACCCTTTTTAGTTATTACATGAATAATTACTGGGCCTTCTACCTGTTGAGCTTTTTTTAGTACCTTACTCATTTCTTTAATATCATGGCCATCTATTGGTCCATAATATTTTAATCCCATATTTTCAAAAAGCATTCCAGGAACCATAAGTTGCTTTACAGAATCCTTCATCTTATTTATAGAATTAATCATGCTTTTTCCTACCTTTGGTATCTTCTCCAAAGTAGCATTTACATCACTTTTAACTCTATTATAAGCATTTCCCATCCTTAAATCATTTAGATATGTGGATATTCCTCCAACATTTGGTGAAATAGACATTTGATTATCATTTAATACTACTATCATCTTAGTTTTATTATATCCTATATCATTTAAAGCCTCCATAGCCATTCCGCCAGTAAGGGCTCCATCTCCAATTACAGCTACTACATCATGTTTCTCATTTTTTATGTCTCTAGCCCTTGCCATCCCTGCCGCTGCTGATATAGATGTACTGCTATGTCCTGTATTGAACATATCATACTTACTTTCTTCTGTTTTGGGAAATCCACTAAGACCTTTATATTGTCTAAGGGTATCAAATTTTTCTTTACGTCCTGTTAATATTTTATGAACATAAGATTGATGTCCTACATCCCAAATTATCTTATCCTTGTTAAAATCAAATACGTTAAATAAACTCATAGTCAATTCAACTACACCTAAATTAGATGATAAGTGTCCTCCCGTCTTGGAGACTTGAGTGATCAGAAATTGACGTATTTCTTCTGCAAATTCTTCCAATTCATTTATTTTCATGTTTCTTATTTCATTAAAATCTTCATATCTATCTAAATACTTTGACATTTACCTTAACCTCGTTTTATAAAATATATTACTTTTGCAACTGCATATAATATATTATTACTATTTGTAATTGCGAATTTTTTTCCTATTGCTTTTCCACCAACAGTGGCTCCTGCTATCATTGCACTAATACCAGATGCTATTAATATTTCAGAACCATAAGGGTAAAGTTGCAATATTTTTGCTACTATTACTACACCTACAGATCCACTTATAATACCACACACATCTCCTACCACGTCATTACAAAAGTTTGAAACCTTACTTGCATTTCTTATCATCTTCACTGCTATTTTTGCTTCTTTTATCTTCTTTGCAGCCATGGCATGAAATGGAATTTCATTCGCTGCCGTAACCGCTGTACCTATCACATCAAAAATTACGCCTAAAAAAATAATCAACACTAATATGGTAAACGCTAAGGAAGCATTAACCCTTGGAAGTGTAGATTCTGATAAAAGTGAAGCAGTTCCACTAATAATTATAGTATAAATTGTAATTTTAGTTATCCATAATGCTTCTTTTGTATTTTTTTTCTTACATTCTTTGTTTTTGGCTTTTTTATTCCGCCTACTACTATCGCTTTCCAATTTTACCCTCCAAAAATAGATAAAGGTGGTAGCATACTAAGTAAAATTTGCGGCTTAGGTCTAGCAGGATTTCCCATAGAGTAATCAAGATGTCGCCATCTTGACGGTTTCCCTTTAATGCTCTATCTATAGTGTTTCCAACTACAGGGCTAGATTACCACTTAGTCCACACTGCAATCCTTAATATGCTTCACATGGAACAGTCTAGGAGATTTCCTCAACAGTTAGGTACTCTCTTATCCTCTTTTGCAACATGGGTTTTAGCAAGCAATAGCCCCATTACCCTGGCCGGGGTAATAAGATTTGTTCTCACCTCTACCCACCTCACTCAAGGCAGGCTACTCTGCACATAGCTCGTTTACCACAATGCAGGTTTAATCCAGTGCCGTACCGTGGGTATCTCTCCCAAAGCACAAACATTGGTCTCCACGATTGTAGGGTCGATGTCGCATGCCTTTGCGGTCGCCCCACAATCTTACTCCCAGCACAAGCCCACAACTGGGCGTTACAAGCCAGCACAAGGAACTTCATCGATGTGCCCTTCAACGGATTTTTAGCCCCGTCCTCAAAAGTACTTACCTGACTAGAATACTGCACCACCTCATTAAATTAATTATAGCATAACTATAATAAATTGACATTACTTTTTTATAAACAGATTTCTTAGCTTACTTGAAAGTTAAATGTACTTAGAATCATTTTTTTAGTAGATTAGTATTCTCTTTCCAGTAAAAACTTAGTTATATCTTCTAATTCTTTTGTATCTCTTTCTATGCTGTTTAAAAGCTCATAGCATTCTTGAGTTAAATTATTACAAAATTCTTTACACTTATGAATTCCATACATAGTAATAAAATTTGTTTTATTATTTTCTCCATCACTTTGAGTTTTACCTAGTAATTTCGAATCTCCTTCAACATCTAAAATATCATCTTTAATTTGGAATGCAAGACCTAGTTTTTCTCCAAAGGATTTAAGAGTTTCCAAATCTTCTTCTGGAGCTTCTCCCATTGTAGCCCCTGAAATAATGGAAGCTGATATTAGCTGACCTGTTTTATTTTTGTGCATCTCTAAAAGAATTTCTTCATTTATTTTTTGACCTTCACTTCTTATATCTATAATTTGACCCTTTATCATACCATCTATACCTGATGACTTTGAAATAACCGCTGCTGCTCTAATTTTTTTCAATTCCCCATTTAGACATTGTGAAAACATTATATTCATAGCCTCATTTAGTAAACTATCTCCGGCTAAGGTAGCCATAGCTTCTCCATAAACCTTATGGTTTGTTGGTTTACCTCTTCTTAAATCATCATCATCCATACATGGAAGATCATCGTGTATTAATGAATAGGTGTGTATCATCTCCATAGACGCAGCAAAAGGAAGGATTTCATCTATAGTATTATTATACATATTATAAGTACAAATCATAAGAATAGGTCTTATTCTTTTACCCCCAACCTTTAAGCTATATATTATAGGTTCTAACATGGAACTATCACCAACATCTTTAGTTTTAAAATAGTTTTCCATCCAACTTTCTATTTTTTCCTTATAGATATTAATATTCATATTCAATCCCTCACAAAATACAATTAATCTTCCTGACGAAAATCTTCTTCACCTTTATCTGTCAATATCTTTATTTTCCCTTCTGCTTCTTGAAGCGTCTTATATAAATCACTATAAAGCTTCATTCCCTCTTCATATTTACAAATAGCCTCATCTAAAGTAACTTCTCTATTTTCCATTTCAAGTAATATTTCTTCTAACTTAAGGACCTTGCTCTCATAAGTTTCTTTTTTCTTAGCCATGTTATTCCTCCACCTGTTCTATTTTAAATAGTCCATGACCATCTTTCATGGTAATCCCTACAACTTCATACTCTTTCAATTTTTCTAAAGATTCTATATGATGATTCTCCGGACTTTTTATAATGCTATACCCCTTATCTAATATGTTTAATGGGTTATTTCCAATTAATCTATGACTTATAACCTTTAATCTATTTCTTTCCTCTTGAATCCTCAATTCCATAGTAAACACTAGTTTACTCTTTAGATTATCTAACTTATCATATTGATTTACCACATAATTCTCGGGGCTATATAACAATAATCTATTAAGCATATTATTAAGAATATTAAATTTCTCATTAATATTTTTATTTATAGCATATTTCATTTCTTCTCTTAATCCATTTAATTTTTCCTTAAAACTCTCTAAGCTGTATGCTGCAATTTCAGCAGCATGGGAAGGAGTGGCTGCCCTTAAATCAGCTGTAAAGTCAGCTATTGTAAAATCTGTTTCGTGTCCTACTCCTGTAATAATAGGAATTTTAGAGGCTTTAATAGCCCTAGCTACCTCTTCCTCGTTAAAGGCCCATAACTCTTCGATTGAGCCACCACCTCTAGCTAAAAGTATCACATCTACATCCTCAATATTATTAAGAGCTTTTATACCAGCAGCTATATCTATACTAGCATTGATTCCTTGAACTAAGGATGGATATATTAAAATATCAATGTTTGGGTTTCGTCTAGTTGCTACTTTAATTATATCCCTTACTGCTGCACCAGTAGGTGAAGTAATTACTCCTATTCTTCTTGGCATGGATGGAATTGCCTTTTTTATATTATTATCAAAAAGTCCTTCTTTCTCTAACTTTTCTTTTAATAAATTAAATGCAATAAAGAGTTCTCCTTCTCCTTCTACCTCCATAGTGTTACAGTAAAGTTGGTAGGTTCCTTCTTTCTCATAGATAGATATATTCCCAGATACTACTACATTCATTCCATCCTTAGGTATAAATGTTAAATCCATGGCTCTTGTCTTGAACATTACACATTTAAGCTTTGTAAAACTATCCTTTAATGAAAAGTATATATGACCACTGCTATGAATTTTTACATTAGATAATTCTCCTTTGATATTAGAATTTTTAAGGATAAAATCATTATCTATCACTTTCTTTATATAGCCATTTACCGCTGTCACTGTTAAAATTTTACTGTACATTTTTTAACCATGCCTCACAGGTATTCTTCATGAGCATAGTTGTTGTCATAGCGCCTACCCCACCAGGTACTGGAGTTACTAAACTAGCCACTTCTAATACTTCTTCAAAGTTTACATCGCCTTTAACCTTGCCTTCAACCATAGTAGTTCCTACATCTATTACTATGGCACCCTCTTTAACAAAATCTTTAGTTAGAAAGCCTGGTTTTCCTATGGCAGAAACTAAAATATCTGCTTTTTTACAAACTCTCTCTATATCTATAGTTTTTGAATGACATATAGTAATAGTAGCATTTTCTTTAAGAAGTAAAAAAGCTGCTGGCTTTCCAACTATGTTGCTTCGTCCAATTATTACGGCTTCTTTTCCCTTTATATCTGCTTGGGATTTAATAAGTTCAAGAACACTCCTAGCTGTACATGGCATGAAAGATTTTTTATCTTTATACATCTTTCCTAGATTAAAATCTGTAAGTCCATCTACATCCTTTTCTACATCAACAGCATCTAAAACTCTTTCTTCATTTAATGCTTTTGGAAGAGGTAATTGAATTATTATTCCATCAACAGAATTATCTTCATTTAACTCTTTAATTTCATCAATAAGCTTATCTTCAGAAATATTTTCTGAAAACATTTTTGTTTCATACAATATTCCAAGCTCCTCACTTACCTTTTTTTGTCCTCGAGTATACGAAATAGATCCTCCATCTTCACCAACAATTATTGATACTAGCCTTGGAGGTCTTTTCCCTTTTCTTACTCTGCTTGCAATTAATTCTTTAATTTCGCTTTTATGTTGAACTGCCAAGTCTTTTCCACTTAATTTTGTTCCCATAAATACACCTACTTTTTAATTAAATTATTTAACACCCCATTTATAAATGATGGTGCATTATCATCTCCATACCTCTTTGCAAGTTCTATAGCTTCATTAATAGTAACTTTGTTTGGAATATCTTCATCAAATAAGATTTCATAAGTTGCCATTTTCAGAATAGCTAAGTTCATCCTTGGTAATCTTTCTAATTTCCATTTTACTAGATACTTAGAAATAGTTTCATTAATTTGAGCTTCATTTTCAGATACTCCCTTTAATACTCTTATTACATATTCAAAGTCTATATCCTCTATTTTTTCCTCTGTATTTTCACGAAAATTTTCAATAATGTCTACATAACTCTCCTTGTTAATTGACATTTCAAATATTAACCTAGTTGCTATCTCTCTACTTTTTCTTCTATTCATATATATACCTCCATAAAATATCTCTTGTTTGTTATTTTTCCTAATAAGTTTATTTATAACTTTTTATAAATAAATTATCTATATAAAACCACTGAAATGGGAGTTTCTTATGTACAAGATCCTTGTATATTCTTATTAATACTATGTTCTTAAAATTGAAATTAAACTCCACATCATGACATGGGATAAGTTAATTTTACACATGGAAACACCCTCTTCACTAGAGGGTGTTTAAAATTACTCTATTTCCTCTTCTTTGTTCATCTTAGGAAATATAATATTCTGCACGTTAATATTAACTAATGATACATTTAAACCTGTCATAGTTTCAACAGTGTTTTTAACATTTTTCTGCACCTTTAAACACATATCCGGTATCTTTATACCATACTCCACGGACATATGTAAATCTATTACTGCAGAATCATTATCCATAGTCACTTTAACGCCCTTTGATATATTCTTTTTACCAGTGAGCTTTTTACTTATATCTTCTACTAATCCAGCACTCATACCTGCAACACCTTCTATTTCTGATGCTGCAAGACTAGCTATTACACCAATAACTTCGTCAGATATTCTTACTATACCAACTTCTTCCTCTGTAGGAACTTCATTTAATATATTTTCTTCCATAATTCACTACCCCCTTACCAGTGTGATTAATAATATTCATATTATATCAGATAACAATTTCTTTTACAAATTTTATAATAGAAATACTCATTATTTTTATATTACCCACTTTTATAAATATTACCCTATAAATATATTAAAAACAGCAGATTTTCACTCTACTGTTTTTAAAACAAAATATGTTTAGTTATTCAGCTACTTTTATTTCTATATCTTTTATATCAGCTTTACTCATAACTACATCTTTAATTTGTCTAACTTGTTGGTCTGAAAGCTCTCCTTCATGTCTAACTACCACTGTAGCCTTTTCCTTATCTAAAGTACAAAGAGCTTCTTCAAATCCTTGAGCTTTAAGGGCTAATTCAATTTTAACTTCTTTATCAGATTGAAGTGCTAAATTCTTATATTCATCAGCAGCCTCTGCCTTTTGATCCTGTGGAGTATTTTCATCATCTAATAAAGCCTTTAAAGTTTGAAGAGTTTTAGTGGCATTGTTATCACGTTGTAATCTTGCTTCTGTAAAATAATTTGCATTAGTTGATGCACTAATTGTAGTTCCATCATTTCCCTTTGTATCACTTACATAAAGTGGTCCATTTACTTGAGTCGCTAAATAACCTGCAAATAAAATTAATACTACTAGTGAAGAAATAATTATAGTTTGTTTTTTATTCATTATAGTTCCCCCCGAATTTTTTATTTATATCACATTTATATGCTACTTTTTCATAGGATATACCTGTACTTTATCATCTGAAAGACCAAATAATTTAATTACAGCTTGACGTATCCTTAATTCTGTCACTGAATCCCCAGCTCCTTCAGCTACTACACAAATACCTGTAATGGTAGGATTATAAGTTTTTGTTATAAAGGGTTGTTGTTGGTTTTCCTTATTTTCCATAACTACTGTACTCCCACCATTTTCTTGTGTTATCTCCCTTTGTCCCCCACCATTGTCCTTTTCACTAGTAACACTAGTTGAGGTTTCTTCATTAAATACCGGTATCTGTTCTTGTCCACTTTCGAAGTAAATCATAGAATGGACTTTACCTACACCTTCTATTTTCCCTAATAAACTAATTAATTCTTCTTGCATCTTCTCCTTATAAGCCTTATCTACAGCTGAAGATGTAGTATCTGTATTCTTTTGTATTTCATCACCACCTATTGCCACTACATTAGCAGTTCCACTGTCACTTCCCTTTGGACTATTGTCCTTTGTAAACATACTTCCTACTATTAATAATAAAACTCCAACTAAAAATACTATGGCTAAATTTGTTAATAGATTAGAATTTATCACCTTAGGCTTTTTACCGCTTTCTCCTATAGTAGTTTTAGAATCTTTATCTTGCTGTTTGCTCTCACCTCCTTTTCCCTTAAAAATATCTTCAAATATTTTTTTAAGATTATTTAACACTTTTATCCCCCCAAACTTCTATATAAAATTTATGTTTAATTATTATTAAGTTTGTATACATATATATTTTCCTCATCTATATCGTAAGTAGAGCTAATAAAATTTCTAACCTCCATTGATTTTTTATCTGTTGAAGAATCTTGATTGTCTACTTGAACTGACTCATCACCGATTTGTACCTTTTTTACCCTTTCCACTGAACCATCATTAATTCCTATCTCAATTCTTTCAATAAGAAAAATGCTGTTTTCATTGTCATAATCTGCATCTACCTTGGCACTATACCGATCTCCCTTAAAATTTTTCTCTAAATCAGCTACACATTGTTTTTCTAAATTGTTTTTAAACCTTTCTAATGTACTATTTATATTAGCCTGTCTATATTCTTCATAATTTCTAACACCTTTATCATTGAATACTAAGTCTGCAGATTCTTCAATTATTTTGTTCACTTGTAGCTCTTCATTAAATATTTTTAAAATAGGACTTAATATAACTACAAAAACAATTAACCCAAGAATAAAATTACAATACTTTTTTAATGAATTATCTGGTAATATCATTTGTACTGCTGTAGAAAAAAATATTGCCACACATATGGTTATTATCCACTTTCCTAAACCTTCTATCATTCCATCACCTACTTTTAACATAAATTAATCTAATATCTACATTAGAATAAATCCTTTACCTGTAGCAGCTATTATAGTAATCATTATAAAAAACATTACACTGACACATATAATACAAGAACCAAGTAGCATCAAAGATCCTCCTGCAGCATCTATAATATTAGTTACTTTATTATCACTTACTGGTTGCAATAATGCAGAAGTTAGTTTATACATGAATCCCATAACAAAAATCTTTATTATAGGAAGTAAAATTATAGATATAAGGATTACTACACCTAATAGACTAACTGAATTTTTCAAAAGCAAGGTATAGCTGGCTACTGTAGCAAAGGCATCAGATAGGGTTTTACCTACTACGGGTATAAAACTGTCCATGGCAAATTTAGCTGTTTTTGTGGTCACCACATCAAAACTATTTCCTACAATTCCCCTAATTGTTATAATCCCAACGAAAATTGTTAGAAAAATACCTTGAACCCATAGTGCAAACTTTTTAAGTAAACTAGTCAAATTCTTAACGTTATATTCATTAGATATATTATTTACAAAATCTAGGACAAAACTCATACAAATTATAGGTATTATTATAGAAGAATAAAGCTTAGTTCCTAAGGTGCATACACCCATAATAATGGGATCCATCACCACAGCTTGACTTACACTCCCTACACTTGCCAGTAACATTATAAGCACCGGCATTAGCGCTACCATAAAATCACTTATACTATTTATAACCTGTTGGGTTAATTCCACTCCTATATAAAATCCTCGAGCAATCAGTATAATCATCACTGAGAAGCAAGCAAAATATGCTACATTACACAACTTTTCATTGCTAAATNNATAGCTATTATGATAAGTTGTCCTATTATTTTAAAAGATACTACTATTTCTTTAAACAAGTATCCTAAAGCCATCTTTAATATCTCTTTTCTTTCTAAAGAGCCTTGTCCATCTTTCATATAACTTTGTACAAATTCCTTAGGAGACATATCCTTTAGTAATTCAGTTCCAGTATCCAGATTACTTATATAATCATATAGTCCATTTATTTTGCTCATTTGCTCATCATCTATATTTACTTCATCATTACCATAAGCTTTTATAGGAATTAAAAATATGATCATAACTATTAAAACAAATATACTTTTCTTCATATTTACACCTACATTATCTTTAATATTGTTTGCATTACAGCCATTAGTATTGGTATTGCAAGAGTAAGAATTAATATTTTACCAGCAAATTCAACCTTTGATGCAATACTACTCTCACCAGCATCCCTGCAAATTTCACTACAAAAGGATGATAAATATGCAATACCTAAAATTTTAAATACTGTATCCAAGTACACTATGTCTATATTAGCTTTATTAGATAAGGTTTGAAGGAAATTTACTATTATGGTTAGCTTGCTAACTAAAAACATAAATACTATTATGCCTGCTATTAAGCTAATTAAAAGTGCAATATCTGGTCTTTCCTTTTTTACCATTATCACAATAAGAAGAGTTATTAGTGCAAAGGATACTATTTTGATAATATCCATAGTTTCCTCCTAAAAGTAAAATAAAGTTTGTATTGCATTGAATAACTTTGAAACCAAACTAATCACTAATATTAGTATTATTACTATTCCTGCTAAATTACTAATAACTGCATATTCCTTTTTCCCTCCACTATCTAAAACCTTATCTAAAACTATCATTACTATTCCAACTATACCAATTTTTATTATTATACTTATATCTAACAAAATCCACACGCCTCCTTACATTAAAATAATTGCTATCATGGCACCGAAGGAAAACCCCAGGTATCTATACATCTTCACGTTTTTATCAATGTTATATTCGGCATTCTTAATTGCTTTTCCCAAATTTTCTAGAGTTAGTGCAAACATATCATTATGTCCTTCTATATCCATTTCACCTAAACTTTTAGTAAAATCTAAAAATATACCTAGGTCATCTTTTGTTAAGGATAATTTGTCCACTCTTTTATCTAGGCTATGAATAAAACAACTATTTACATCACATTCTTTGCTGCTAATAATTAATTCTGACGCCTCCTTAAAAATTCCGGCTATGGGTTCTTCACATTTTTCATAGACCTTATTAAGAGCCTCTGGAAGTAATGCATGGGTAAAATTTATTTCATTCTTTAATACATATACTCCTCGCTGAAATTCCTTTAACTCCCTAACTCTTTTTTTAAATTTTTCTCCATAGGAAAATCCTAAAATAGTAGATGAACCTACTATGAGAATAAAACCTATTATTTTTATCATTTATTACCACCCCCTTACTTTCTCACCTTTTGTAAAATCATATATATATTCTATGGTTGCAATGCCACACTTATTACTTAAAATTACAGCCCTTTGAAAAACTTTATTTTCTAATACCTCTTTAAATACTGGTCTATTATAGAGATCCTTTTCACTAAATCCATGGATAGTAGTTATTACATTTACACCTGAATTTAATGCTGCCACAATACTCTCCATATCTTTATAGGTACCTATTTCGTCACATACTATAAGATGAGGAGCCATACTTCTAATGGCCATGATTATTCCTTGACTTTTCGGACAGTTATCCAATATATCTGTCCTAATGCCTACATCCATTTGAGGAACCCCTCTATAACATGCTCCAATTTCACTTCTTTCATCAATAATAGCTACATTTTTGCCACTTAATCCATATCTTGATAATCCATTAGATATCTCCCTTGATAAATCTCTCAATATAGTTGTTTTCCCACATTTAGGTGGAGATATTATTATAGTATTTAATATAGAATTATCTTTAATGATAAAAGGTAAGATTCCATCACTGCATCCCTTTACCTCTCTAGCAATACGTATATTAATTGAAGATATGTGTTTTATAGTCTTAAGAGAGTTTTCTTCTAAAACACAGGTACCACAAATTCCAACTCTGTGACCACCTTGAATAGTTATATATCCTTGTTTGATTTCTTCCTCAAAGGCGTATATGGAGTAGCTACTTATCTTTTGAATAATTATCTTTATGTCCTCTAGTTTTGTATTATAACTTGTTCTTATCTCCTTATTATTGCTTATAAATATAAGAGGTTTGTTAACTTTTAATCTAATTTCTTGTAGTTTTTCACCATGGTCATAGTTTATAACTTCAGTTCTAATAGAAGGAGATAATATATCCAAAACATCTTTAGTAATCATGCAACTCACCCTTTCTTACTTAATTGTTATTACCTTTCATAGATAATTATTACTATAATATTTTTATTTTTTATTTTTTGCAAAAAATAAGTGCTTCATATAATGA
>NZ_DHYX01000112.1:0-1672 GCF_002414285.1 Clostridium sp. UBA5119
TCAAAATAATAATACTATAGCTGTAGAATCCGGCCGAGGATTTACTGCAGATAATAGAGTAAAACCTAACTTAACTACAGGTGGAGTTATGGCTTTAACTACAGGACTAAATAATGAAAATGTATTACTTTCTGGTGGCTCTGTAGCTGGTGCCGTACTGTGCGGTGCCACACTGCTTCTGCTAGAATGGGGAATCGTCCTTGGAAATGACCCAAACATATATGGTCCTACAGCTATTTCTTATTTCACAAGGGGTACTAGTAAAAGGTCTGGTGATATATATCCTAATCCACAATGGGGCTACGGCATGTTAAGTCTTCAAGGCTCTTTCGAAAATCTTAGGTCATCTCCACTAATTAAACCTTATGATGGACTCAATACTCAAAACGAGAATAACCTGCCATCTGATTTTTATATAAGAATGCCTAAAGAATTATATGTAAGAATAGATGATTTTATAGATATTATAGAGTAAGTGGTGAACCTACTGGATCTTATAAAGCTAAAAAGACCGCTAACTAAGTATATTAAATTACTCAGTTAGCGGTCAAACCTTAATATCTATTCAATTACAACTTCTATCTCAGTCCACTCAAACATACTTACATTAAATCCTCTTTTAAATACTTACTCTCTTATTAATTTAATGTACGTATCAAGCTGGTTTTCTTCTAAATCTCCAATTAAATCTATAAACAAATCTAAATTTCCATTTACTGCATATTCCTCAAGGGCATTATAGTAATTAAGACGATCTTCCTTTGCAATTGAAACAGGTAAAAATCCATGTATCATTAGCTGATAATTCATTATAAGACGTGATGTTCTTCCATTACCATCAATAAAAGGGTGAATTCTTACAAATTCTGCATGTGTCCATGCTGCTAGCTCAATTGGATTCATATCTCGTTTATATTGAAGATCTGTAAAGAAGTTCTTAATTTCAAAATACATATCATTTCCTGCTGGAGGAACATGACCTGCTCCACTAATTCTGACCTCTTGATTTCGATAAATTCCACCTTGAATTATACCAGCAGTTAATATTTCATGAATATCTTTCACAATAGTTTCATCTAATAGCTTTATCTCCTCAATACACTTTTTCACATAGCCATATGCCTTTTCATGATTAACAACTTCATAAATTTCTCTAAGCTCCTTGCCACCAATTGAGATTCCATCTTCTAATAACACCTTTGTTTCCATAAGGGTTAAAGTATTGCCCTCAATTGCAGTAGAGTTATGTGTAAAAGTTAGCTCAAAATCCTTATCATAAGAAGTTAATGTTACTTCATCAATCTTATTTTTTCCCGCCTCATATCTATTCTTTTTATCTAGGATTCTTTCATAATTCATATAGTACCTCCCGATATTCTGGTATATTGCTATTATTCTCTACTATTTATCATATATAGTTTATCATTTAATTATAATTATTTCCACGTATTAACCAAGACATACTATATTAAATTAATTTCCAAGAGGAATAGTTGGCTCAACATTAGTAGGTTTATTAATTAAAATAACACCTTGAAAATAATCTGTTGTAACTCCTTTATTACTATAAAATACTTCTTTTTCAACCATCGCAATATCATAATAAGTAAATACTGTAGGTGTAAGCTCTTTTGAAAATGTACTTTTTCTATTATTTAAATCTATAAATATA
>NZ_DHYX01000112.1:1696-21550 GCF_002414285.1 Clostridium sp. UBA5119
ATATGATTGAAATTCAAAAATTGTTCCGTCTCCATATATAGTATTAATACTATATAACTTATCCTTTAATTTTTCGTCTTCAGCCAAATAAGCCGCTAAAAACTTAACACCATTAATCTCCTTTTGATAAGCATGTCGAATTCCATAATGCATATAGCATTTATCCATTTTAAAATACTCATCTAACTCCTTAAAGTTTTCATAAGTATACTTATCTCTAGTTTCATACCACTCCTTATCAGAGTCTACACTTGCAGCAGTTGTAAAATTAAAGTCTTGTGAATTTTTAATATTATTTAATATAAAGGAAATACTAAACAGATTCCCACCTAATGCTTCCTTATAGCTTTTATTGTTTTCATTTATTGTATCACTTATTTCTTTTACGGCACTTAATATGTTTTTTATATTTTCTTCTCCACCCCATCCATGCTGATCACTTATAATACACTCTGTAATTTGTTTCTTAAAACTATTTAAAGCAGCAATTTGCTCTTTGCTTAAATCAGGATTATCTTCTATAAGTAAATCAATATACATTCCAGTTGCTTCTGAATTTTCAATGGAGTCTACTCCCTTTATTATTATCTTTTTATCTTGTGGAAGATCTTTATTTTTTACATGAAGCTTTTTTAGATACTCTATATAGGAAATATTATTAAATTTAGATTGCCATATATTTGAGAAATTCTTTAATAATTCCTCATCTCCTGTTTGAATATATTTATTAATAATTTCGCCTTCTGCATATCCCATTTCTAATAATAAATATCTACAATCCCAATTATCAATCAAATAACTAGCAAATTTATACTGAACGTCTGCATTTTCATCAGCTCCATGAACCTCATTTGTAAATACAACCTTCTTATCTTTTATATCTTCATCTATAAAGTTTAGGTCAGAATAATCCTCATAATTCTGTAAATTTAATTCATCAGCATTCTTTTGCACATATTGTTTTTCACTGATAGGCCTTATATAAATAATAGTTCCCCCTAATAAACCCATTATAATAATTAGTAATACAATGACTTTTTTCACTTTGCTCATAATTTAATCCCCCCAAAAACATCTGTTGGTGTAATTTCTTTTACACTTCTTTGATTTCTATATTAGTTGCAAAGGCTTCTTGATTATTACTTGACCAAGTAACACTTGGCTTTCGATAAATATATAGAAATTATACCATATATTTCATCAAGCTATGTATTTTGTGGAAAATAAAAGAGACTAGAATTTAATCTAATCTCTTAAGTTACTTTTCACTAATGACATCTATCACATGGGTCATTCTTTCCACTTTCTTGTAGTGTTCCCTCTAAAATAGTTTTACTTCTAGATAAAGTAGAACAACTCTTTGTAGTATGATAGCTATTTCCATTAGGTGTCCAATATACTTTCCCTGGACTGCTTGTACTACCTGAATTATTGATAGTAGTATTTGTATTATTACTATAATTTGAGTTATTAGTTGAAGAATTCGTTTTTAAACTTGCATTATATTCATCTGGATTCACATTATCAAATTCATCATTAATTACATTGCCATTAATTGTATAAGTGTAGCTGTAGTGACTTGGTATCTGAGTAGTTGTATCTGGATAAGTTATTATTGCAACAAACTCTGTACAACCTCCAGCATCTCGAATAACCTTTTCCATATAAGCTTGGTCACCATGCCTATTAAGGATACTATTCTGAGGAGTTATATTGTATGCATTGGAAACTCCACCAAGTGAATCTGCTATAACATGTCCCTCATCCAAGGTCCTACTTTCAACTCCTGGCACTTTTGCTTCATCTTGATAATATCTTCCACTTGAAGTAACAGGCTCTGTTGAATCATCTTGCAAGATTATCTCCTTTGCTATTACCTTAACAAGTTGACCGTATTCATTGGTAAAAGCATAATATTCTCTATCTCCAAATCCTATGTCAACTACAACATTAGGTTCTCTGTGTCCAGATAGATTTCCACCATCAACTACTATCAGCTTATATCCTGAAAATATATCTTCTGTGATAGCAGCTGACGTTTCTTTTTTTGATTCTTCCTTTAAATTACTTGTAGTTTCCTTATCTGCTTCAGTTGATTCATCCACTGAAGTATCTTCACTTTTCTTCTCTTCTTTAGCTTCAATTTTATTACTTGCAATATTTTGTTGATTTTTTGCATCTTTTGGCATCATGGTCATGCCAAAAATTAAAACAGCAAATATTATTCCAATTAAGCTTGACAAAAATTTCTTCATTTCTTAAAAATTCCCCCTAATCATCTTCAGTTCTCTATTATTTTACCATCCAGGCATGGATAAAGCTACTTACATTAGTTTTTTATGTTAAGGTTATCTCTATTTATCTACACAAACTGCATAACTTATGAATATGTTACACTTGTAACTAACCTTTTCATATACCTATAATCCCTTATATGTTATAATTAACCTATTGGTAATAATTTAAATATATATTAATTAAAGGAGATCTCTATGAAATATAGAAATTTTTATGAATTTGAAGAATACTTTTCAATACTCTTCTCTGAAAAAAAGTATGATGAAGTTTTAAATATACTCCTTCATGCAAATGAACTTTTACCAAAGGATGAATATGAAGAAAATCTATTTGAACTTATCATCGATGAATCTAGGGTATATACTGAAACCAATAATAGTGAGAGCTGTATTAATCTTATAAAAAAATCACTTGAAAAAGGTTATCCATTTCCCTTACACTGGCCAAACTTTGATTTATTAAGAAACCACCCTGAATATGAGTCTCTTAATAATTTAAATACAAAGCTACTTCACCAAGCTAAAGAAAATTCTAAGCTAGAATACGAAGTTCACCTTCCAAAATCTTATGATCCAACAAAAAAGTATCCATTATTCCTTTGTTTACATGGTGATGGATTTCATTGCAATATAAAAAATACTAGCTGGTATTGGAAGCCTGATGCACTTTTAGAAAAAGGGTACATAGTTGTATATCCTCAATCATCACAAATGTATTTCCATAATAGCTTTTGCTGGCTTAGTGATCCCACTCTATCAAGAAAAGAACTGAAAGATTGCTATGAGCAATTATTATTAGATTATTCCATTGATGAAACTTGTGTATTATTTGGAGGTTTCTCGGGTGGTGCAACTACCTCTATTGATATGGCTTTTCATAATGCTATTCCAATAAAAGGAGTTATTGCATTATGCCCTGGTGATTACTTAAATATCATCGGACTTGAAGATACAAAGATATTAGCAGAAAGAAAAACAAAAATAGTTATTCTTGAAGGGGACCAGGACACTGACCCAGTTGTTCAGCATCTTTTAAAATTATTTAAGGAAGTTGGACTTGCCCATGAATACCATATTAATAAAGGAATTGGACACTGGTACCCAGAAGATTTAGATGAAAAAACTTTAAAGGCTGTGGAGTTTATAGTTAATAATTAATTGTGGGTGTGTCTATGTCTTGTGGTGCTTATATAAATTTATTTTCACTAGTTACAATTTCATTATTAGCTATAACTTCTAAGATTTCACTAGTGTTCTGCTAACTCTTTTCAATATTTTTATTTTATACGAAAATAGGCTAGTAAGGATTTTATTCCATACCAGCCTTTGATATCTTTTTAAAATATTGTAGTTTCTTTTTTACTTTGAAATTATAAATTTTTCATCATCAAATAAGATTTTAAAAACCATATAACCTAACACTATACTAATTGTATTAAAAATCAAATCTGTAATATCACACACTCTATAGCCTCTTGTGAATCCAAAGTATATTTCAAAATATTGTAGTACTTCTATTGTAAGAGCTATTACAAATCCTACTATAGCTATTTTTTTCAAACTCTTAAATTTTTTATTCCATATGAGTGGTAATAGTATACCTAGCGGCGTCAAAAGTATTAAATTCCCAATAGTATTCTTGAAAAATAATACTTTATTTGTATTACTATATGACCCTATAAAATCAAAAATATCTAAATTAATAGATGGTTCCATTACATAATTTTGTGGTTCAAAATATATAAATATAGGTAAAAGTGTAACTGAGATTAAAGAAATAATATATACACAAAATACCATATATAATATTTCATTTTTAAATACAATTTTTTTGTTTTTAATAAATAATATACCTCTAATTACACTCCATACAATAATACTAAAGATTAATAGTAATCTACCACTTATAAATATCCCTGCTATTTCCATATTCAAGTTATACTCCTTATTTATTGAATAATTTTATTGAGCAATTCTACCTTTCACAGTCATATAGGTATCTGCATTTCCACCGTATATAAATAGATGATATTTTCCATCTTGAACCGTTCCCATTAAGAAGACAGCTGGACTACTACTAAAAGAAACAGCCTTTGTATTGCTCTGTATCCTGTTGTTACTCCTAATGTAAAAAGTACATAATCCCTATAGTTTTTATACTTGAGATAGTCCTGTATATCTTTTACTCTTTCAACTAACTTTATAGGCTTTGGAGGTCTTTTCTTTGCCACACTTGCTTCACCTGCCTAATACTTCAACTTATCTTTGTCTAATCCTACTATTAACTCTCTTATACTTTCTAGCCTTCATGACTTCTCTTAGATCATCTGTTGCAATCTCTTTTCTTATATGTCTACCTCCACAGTATGGGCAAGCCAAATACTTACCACTATTAATTGCATTTCTCAGCTCAGAGGTTAATAATATAAATTCCCTATCGCAACCCCTACATGTATAACTAGCATATATAGCTTCTATACTATCACCACCTTATAAACATAAAAGAAAAAGGCATCCAGCTTCTAAACTGAATACCTTCTTCCTAATTATGGAGGACTAACCAAAACTTTATAATATTATATTACTATTGATTTTTACATACTTCAATGGCATGGTTTGTGCACTAAATGTGCATTTAAACCAAACTTATACATACACCCACCTCTAATTTATTTTAACATATCAACAATCTCATCTTTAGATTTCATCTTATCTTTATATCCACCTTCAAATTCTTTTGGTATTTGTTGCTTCCACTTAGAGTCTTCAAGCTTGTATTTTCCCTGATATTCACCTACTGGTGCATAGCATGGCTTGCCATCTAATGGTGGTGTTTGTAAAGCAAATATTATTACATGCTCATTTGTATCCATAGGTGCAATCCCATCTGTTATGAGCTTGGTTGGTTTCATATCTTTTAATGAAATGGCTTCATTTGGAAACTTCTTCTTATGTTCATTTAATAAGACTTCTGGTGAGAAAATTCCTCCTGTTTCTATAACGCATATATTTTTACCTTTTTCTAATGTGCCATCATTTTTAAAAATTTCTACTATTTCTACATTTGAAACTGTATAAGGTATATCTTCTATCATGCGTGAAGTTGTATTTTTAACAATTCCTTCTACGATTATAGTTGAATCTTTTTTTAATTCATTTATACTATCGTATTTTTTAGTTAAACTTAAATGCGAGTCTATGATGTCATATTTAATATCGTCATTAATTAACCCTATTGTATTATTTGAAACTGCTAGATTATTTGTATCTAAATTCGATTCTGAATCCTTAATCTTACTATAAGTATTAAAACAAAACACCGTAATTACTAATACTATTGTTATACTAGAATATTTTATTATTTTTTTCATTTTAGTTTTCTCCATTCTCTTTATTAATATATTCTATTTATAGCTCTACAATCTTCCACACTAGGTCCCCCGTCTAAAATTCCTGAAAGATATTTATACATAACACTTCCTGGAATTTCATTTTCATCTAATCCGAAGCAATGTCCAATCTCATGTGCGGCTGCTGCTTGAATATGAGATATCTGAGAATCAAACTGAAGAGAATGGGCATTAAGAGTTACTTTGTTCCAGTTCCAATTTTGTGTACGTGGATTTATGTTGGTACTTCCTACAATACAATATGTTAGTCCAGCCCATGAAGAGTATTGTTCATTTTTCACATATATATCTATTACACTATTTTGTTGTATTGTTGTTTTAATAAAAGATATCGGAGTTAATTCATTTGTATATATCCATCTATCCATAGCCTTTGTTATATATCGTCTATAATCTAAATAAAAACTATTATGATAAAAATTATTGGCTGATGAATCAATATAATAATATTGATTATTATTTCCATAATTTCCAACTCCACCACTAAGTTTATATCCGAAAATTGGAGAAGGCGTTGCCGCAAACACATTAGTACTCATAAGTAAGCTGATAATTATACTTATTATAATTATTAATCCCTTTCTTTTCACTTTTTATACCTCCTTATAGCTTGTACATTTTTTTAATATTTACATATATTTCATACAATGCAAATATATTATATGAAATATATGTTAATTTATTTTCTATTTTAAATAGTAAAACTTACTTTTTATAATATTTACCACTATTTTTACTCTTACTTACACCAAATTTATTCATTAATCATGTCTAATACTATTCATATTATAAAAATAAAAAAGGCATCCAGCTTCTAACTGAATACCTTCTTCCTAATCATGGATGACTGACCAAATCTTTATAATATTATATTACTATTGATTTTTACATCCTTCAATGGCATGGTTTGTGCATTAAATGTGCATTTCTGTTAATCTATATTTAATCTCTACTATTTGATTTATTTTTTTAGCATTCAACTTATCAACTATATTCAATAATTTTATAATCTCATTTAATAACTTTTAAGCTATTAAATGAGACTATACATTCAAATAAATAAAGAATGGCAGAAGTCAATCTGCCATTCTTTATTTTTTCTACTAATGTAATGATAATCCAGCTTCTATCATATCAGAAGTCGTACCAGCAAATCCTCCGGCCATTTTATAAAATTTCTTAGTTGATACTTTGGTATTATGATTATATCCTAATACATATCTTTGAACATGATGAGTATCTAATAAAACTTTTCCATTACTATCTCTGACTCTATATAAAAACGTGTCATCTTCAAGCCATACTTTTATTGTTAAATAATCAATTAGAACACCACCAGCACTAATTCCTATACCTTGTAATACAGCTACCGCTGTTCCACCAGATGCAACCGCAGCAATTGCGCCTAACACAACTCCAAAAGCAGTTCCATATGAAAAACTAAACTTTTTACCTTCGTATGTTTTTACTTGACCATTTCGTTTAAATAAAAAACCATTTTTATTATAATCACGGCTATGGTGACCTTCTAAATACTTATAACCATCTTTAAACCAATCTTGATATAAATAAGCATCAGTAAATTCATTTCCGTATTGATAATTACTACTTAAAGCCATTGACATACTTCTTGTTTTTTGAGAATCTTGCAACTTTGTTTCACCTATATAATCTTTAACATTGTTATTTGTAACTATTCCATTAAGTTCAGTTACAATTTCTCCGGTAGCTTTATTTACAGTAGTACTTTCACCATTACTTCCTTGTACAATTACACTTTCTTCATTTTCTTCAAAGGTATAATTAGTACCATTAGCAGTAATAGTCTGTTCATTAGCTTGGATATTTTTATTAGAATAAGCTACATTAGTGTCAGCAAATGCCTTGAGTAGACAGAAATAATGTCGTTAAGTCCCACTGGTTCCTTGGCGGAATAATTAGCCACATCAATTGTCTGCAGGATTAAATGAGTTTTGTGTCTGTCGCCTCCATATATCATGTAATATGGAACTCATTTCAATCAGTACAGGGGTATTTTTTACTTCTTTTGGAAAACCGAAATAAAGATCAATGTTAAAATTGACACCTTTCCAAACTTTTAACTTTTTTTCTTCTGCGAACCGCATAGCTATTGGTTCTGCAAGTAGCGAACACCCGATTTCTGCTTGAACCAATTCTCCTATTAACAGCTCATCGTCAACATACATGATTTTTTGTGGATTGATACCTTGTTTCTCAAAGAAAGCCATAGATTCTCTATAAAACGGACAGCCTTTTGTTGTCCATATCCAAGGCGTTTTACTAAAAAACTCCAGCGATAAATCATTCGATTCCAAATTCCAGCTATTGGGATAGACTACGACCATTTCAAATGAATGCAACTTTATTGCTTGTATTGCCGAATTCAAAACTTTTCCATAGTAAAATCCTGCATTAATCTTTGAAATATCCAAATCTTTGAGAAAATCTTCACTTCTCGTTTTTACAAAGTGCAATTCTGCCTTAGGTATCTCTTTAGAAACCAACTGAATCATTTCCTTGATTTTTAGTACTTCTCCATCGGTATTTAATCCAATTAAGATTTTCTCAATTGAATCAGAATATAAGCCATTGGATTTATGATAAAAATGATCTACTGATTCAAGTATTTTTTGTGCATCTGCCAATAACTTTGAACCTTTTTCAGTAATCATCATTCCTTTTGGGATTCTGTGAAATAAAGTAAAGCCTACCTCTTTTTCTAGAGCCTTGATGTGTGCACTTGCAGCAGGTTGGCTCATATTTAAACGTACTGCAGCTTCTGTTAAATTTCCAGTACGCGCAATTTCTATGAAAGTTCTTAATTGATAAAATTCCAAAAGATCTCCCCTTCTCTAATAAAAATATCAGCAATATAAAGTAGAATTTAATATCAATCAGCATTACGGATGTACCTAATCCGTTAATACGATTGGATGTTTTTTCTTTCATCAATTATACTACTCTTAAGTTATTAAGAAAACACATCTCGTTTTTCTATCGTTATTTTTTAATATTAAACAGATTGGAGTGAAAGATGCTTTCTACAATTATTGCAATGTGTGTATTTTCATTTTCTATGTCCATTTCTCCAGGCCCAGTTAATATGATAACGCGTTCTTCAAGTGCAAGTTACGGATTCCGAAAGTCGCTTGCTTTTGTATCAGGTGCAACTATTAGCTTTACCTTATTGCTGGCAGCTATAGGATTAGGTGTCTCCAATCTTAAAGCGCATGTCCCATTGTTCTATGAGATACTAAAATATGTGGGGGCAGGATTTATCGGTTATATGGGATATAAAATCATTATTTCAAATCCTGAAATTGAACTTAAAGAGGAAAAATTGCCCCTTTCTAACATGGATTTTTTATACAATTGTTTAACCCTAAAGCATGGATTGCATGTCTTTCTGGTGTTTCTGCATTCAATTTGGAAAATTCCCATCATATGCTTTTTGTTTTCGTAATAATTTATTTTCTTATTTGTTATCCATCTCTTACTGCTTGGGCTTTGTTAGGTTCAAGAATGCAAATTTTCTTAAAGTTAGAAAAAAATTTCAAAACATTTAATCAAGTTATGGGAGGATTACTGATTATAACCGCAATATATCTAGTAATTGTTAATTAAAATGAGCGCCCGCTATACTGAGTGCTCTGTTGCTCACTTTATCAATACCTATATTTCAACTTCTAATAAAGTCATATTCATCGCATTGCCCCCAACTCTGACTTCCTGAATTTCGTTTTCCTTTAAGGATAGGGATACCAGAATTTCAGACGGTTTTTTCATGGAATAACCTTGTTCAAACACGAGGTTTGATGCTTGCTCCTTATTGATTTTACCATAGTGATAAAGATAGCAGCCAAGCGCACCATTTGAAGTTCCTGTTGCCGCTTCTTCCGGAATATCATATAGCGGAGCAAAGTTTCTGCAATGAGCGTGAGCACCTTGGAAGGATTCTAATGCAAAAACATGATAGCCAACTGCATTGTATTTTCGGCTGATATTTTTGATCTTTTCCATATCCGGCTTGATTTCATTTAAAATCTGAATACTTTTTACGGGAATCATAATATCTCGAAGTCCTGTTGATACGATTTGACTTGGCAACTCTTCCGGCATTTGCGAATCTTTGATGTTCAAAGATTCGGCAATTTCCTCTGAATCTATGATTTCTGAAAATACGGGAACCGGTTGGTTCATCATAACGGAGTGGTCTTCTTTAATTTCAATGCCCAAGATTCCGGCTTTAGTTTCCTGTTTATACAACCCTGGTTTCAACAATCCTAGGCTCGCCATGGTATGAAAGGTTGCAATGGTCGCATGACCGCATAAATCCACCTCTTCCGTTGGTGTAAAAAATCTTACTTTAAAGTCTGCTACATTTGATTGCAATAGGAAAGCGGTTTCACTAAATCCAAGAATCCAAGCAAGTTTTCTCATATTTCTTTCCGATAATGAATCTGCATCAAGCACCACACCTGCAGCATTTCCACCCTCTTTTGTTTTAGCAAAGGAATTGACTTTGTATACGTTCACTTTCATTTCCAATCCTCCTTATATGTTTACAATGGTTCCGATATTTTTTTCTTCTACTATCTTTAATATATATTCTGCAACAGCAAGATCCTGCAGGGCAATCCCTGTGCTGTCAAATACCGTAATATCGTCATTAGATAAGCGGCCCTTTTCATTTTCGTTGACTACCTTTCCTATTTCTGTTATGGCGTCTTTCTGTAATATCCCCGATCTGACTGCCGTCTGCATTTCGCCAACCATAGACGCCTGACCGATATCATCTGTGAAAACTCTTGCCGTCTTAAATATGGTTTCATCTAACTCCTGTTTGCCAGGCAGGTCTGCCCCAATACAGCTAAAATGGGTTCCCGGTTTTATCCATTCCTTTTTAATCAAAGGCTGACTAGAAGGGGTAATGGTGATAACGGCATCTGCTTCGCTCAGTGCAGCTTGAATATTATGTACTGCTAAAAATTCTACTTTATCGATTCTTTGAATCCAGTTCTCGTTTTTTGAATCAGAACAATCATGATTTATGCTGCTTAGTTTAGTACGTATGGACTCTTGAAGCAATCGCGCTTTTTCTTCATTTCTCGGATTGTACAAATAAACTTTTCGTATTGTTGGGACAGCGGTTAATGTTGCTGCAATTTGAAAGGCGGCCTGATAGCCAGTTCCTACTACCACCAGAACCTCCGTATCTTGTTTTGCCAGATATTTTATGCCAACTGCACCTGCTGCTCCCGTACGCATAGCGGTTAAATGCCTGGCATTAATCAATGCAAGAGGGAATCCATTTTTTAAATCAAACACCATGGTCATTCCTGTTAAAGCTGGAAGTCCATTTGTTTCATTTTCACCAAACCACGCAACTAGTTTTAACCCAAATAAATTTCCTGCTTGATAAATGCCAGACTTTATATCCATATCCGCCTTTCCTTCAATTAAATCAGCAGAAACGAGTGGCAATACAGTCGCCTGGTTTTTTGCTTTTTGTCTGTACGCATTTTCTATGCACAAAATGGTATTCTTCAAATCTAATATGTCCTTTACATTTTCGTCGCTTATTATTCTGATTGAATTCATGATTTATCCCTTACCTTTCAATAAAACTACGGATCAAATAAAAATATGACACCGTGTATAATGTCATTGTAGTGAAAAATACTCCTTTTGTCTCCAACCATCAATGGTTGCTTTTTAACCAACCAAATGATATATTAGATTCAAATGACAGGAGGGATATTTAATGTTTGAAACCAATTGGAAACCGGATAAAACTTATCCAATGCCGTTGCATTTACAAATTGTGGGCTATATCAAAGAAAAAATAACATTAAACGAATGGCCCATTGGCACAAAATTGCCTAGCCAAAGAGCTCTTGCAGAATTGTTCGCAGTAAATCGAAGTACCCTTGTAGCCGCAATGGATGAATTGGCTGCTGAAGGCGTTATTCAAGGCAATACCGGTGGCGGAACAAAAGTCATTAACAATACATGGAATTTAATGGATCAAGGCTATAATTGGAATAGATATATCTCCTCAGGAAACCATCAGCCAAACCATATGATTGTTCAGCAAATTAATGCGGCTGAAAGTGATCCTGACATGATACGGATGGGCTCATGTGAACCTGCTTCGGAGCTGATTCCACAAGATAAGATACAAGGAATCTTAAAGAAATTATCGGTTTCATCCTATTCATTAGGATATGAGGAACCTAGAGGTTCCCTCGTTTTAAGGGAAGAAATCTGCAAATACTTAAAAAACATCGGAATTGTAGCCAATCCTGCCTCTGTCTTAATTACCTCGGGCGCATTACAAGGATTGCAGCTCATTTCCCTTGGTCTTTTGCACGCCCATTCCATTGTTTATCTCGAAAAGCCGTCCTATCTGTATTCGCTGCGAACATTTCAGTCCTTTGGCATGCAGTTATCCGGAATACCTTTTGAAGAAACAGGGATTAATATAAAGAAATTATCAGAAAAGCATAATAATAAACGAGGATCTATGCTCTTTACTATTCCCACTTTCCATAATCCGACAGGAACAGTTATGCCTCTGGAAAAGCGAAAAGAATTGATTCAATTTTGTGAGAAGGAAGGACTGCCAATCATCGAAGACGACGTGTATCGTGAAATCTGGTTTGAAGATTCCCCACCTCCTCCATTGAAATCACTTGATAATAATGGTCTTGTTTTATATGTTGGAGGCATATCAAAAAACTTAAGTCCTGGTCTTAGAATTGGTTGGATAGTTGGGTCTGAACAGGTTATTGCAAGACTAGCCGATATTAAAATGCAGTCGGACTATGGCTCAAGTTCACTCTCCCAGTATGTGGCTGCCGAATTATTTGCCAGTGGTTTATATCAAGAACATAATGATATGCTAAGAAAAAAGGTCAAAGTAAGAAGAGATACCGCACTTATTGCATTAAATGAGCATTTTAATGCAATCGCCACATGGAACCTCCCGACAGGCGGTTATTTCATATGGTTAAAGTTAAATCATCCCATCTCCATGTATCAGCTTTTTGTGAAAGCATTAAATCGTAAGGTGCTTATCCATCCTGGAGACTTGTACGAATTCCGCTCAAGCCAGCATCTACGTATCTCCTATTCGAATGCAACACTAGAGGAAATCAGTCAAGGGATTAAAATCCTCTCTGAATTGGTACTAGAACAATTGAAGTAAAAAGCATGCTGAAAAACCACTGAATGTCATCTATACACTCAGTGGCTTAAAGTATTGATATTACTAGGTTTTATCGTCTTTCCAACTTCACTACGACTTCACAATGCGGAGTATGCGGGAACATATCCATAACTTTCACCTTTTCCACTTTATATCCATTAGCAGTTAATACTTCTAGGTCTACTGCTAATGTTTTAGGGTTACAGGATACGTAGATTATTTCTTTGGCATCAAACTTTATTACGTAGTCTAATGCTACTGGGTGTACTCCTGGTCTTGGTGGGTCTAGGATTATTATGTCTGGTTTTTCTGTTACATTTTTTATGGTTACGGCTACATCTCCTGCTATGAATTCACAGTTATTTAGGCCGTTGATTTTAGCATTTTCTTTTGCAGCTTCTACGGCTTCTTCTATTAGTTCTATGCCAACTACTTTTTTTGCTTTTGGAGCAACTATTTGTCCTATGGTTCCTGTTCCGCAGTATAGGTCAAAGACTACTTTGTCTTCTGATTCACCTATGAAGTCTCTTACTATAGAGTAAAGCTTCTCGGCTCCTTTTGTGTTAGTTTGGAAGAAGGCAAAGGGATTTATTTTAAATTTTAATCCTAGAAGCTCTTCTATTATATAATCTTTTCCATGTAGTATTTCTACAGAGTCTGCTTGCACTACATCTGATAGGGAGTCATTTAAGGTATGGATTATTCCTGTGAGCTCTCCTTTTAGATTTAATCCTTTTAAAGCATCTACAAAGGCTGTGAAGTCATATTCTACTTGGGTAGTTGTAACTATATTAACTAATATTTCTCCTGTGTTTATAGCCTTTCTTACTACTAGATTTCTTAAAAAGCCTTCATGCTTTAAGATTCTATAATAAGGAAGGTTTTCTCCTCTGAAGTGGTTTATGGTTGCATTTATTATAGCTCTGAAGTCTTCGTCTACGATTTGACAGTTATGTACTGATACTATGGCAAAGCTTTTTCCTTTAGCGTGCATTCCTAGGGTTAGTTCTCCACCTTTTTCAAAGTCTCNNCCAAAGGTGAATTCCATTTTATTTCTGTATTCATAGTGAAGTGGGCTGCTTTCTATTCCTAGGTACTCATAATCTGTTATACCCTTGTTATCTAATAGTGCCTTTACTTGTTCTTCTTTAAATTTAAGTTGAGTGTCTAGTGATAAGTCTCCTTGACTACATCCTCCACAAATTCCAAAGATATCGCAGGCTGGCCTTACCTTGTAATCTACATCTTCTAAAACTTCAAGAAGTTTAGCTTCTACTCCATTGGAATTTTTTTTAGTTACTCTTGCTCTAACCTTTTGCCCGGGCAATGCACTTTTTATAGCTACTTTTTCTCCTTCATGGAAGGCAACTCCCTTTCCTGGAAATTCTGTACCCTCTATGATAAATTCATATTCTTTTCTCTTTCTCATTTTTATCTCCTTATCTAATAAAATTCTATGTTAATTTTAATTTTTTATTTAAAAATAATTTCATCTATTAGGTATATTTAAAAGTTTTAATTAAATTTTTTACCCTTTATTTTGGGGCTTAAAATATGACTCTGAAAATCACCAAAACCTCTGAAACCCGCATAAACAGAACAAATAGTTAACTAGTTATATAGTTTCCTAGTTAAAAATTTATATAGGTATATTGTTTTATTGTTCCCTATTTAACTATTTTAATATTTCTATAGTTTCATATTTATATAGGTTCATAGTTTTCTAGATCTATTGTTTCCTAGTTAAATAGGTGTATATTTATTTGAAATTACCTAGTTTATTATATATTATCCCCCAGATTTTATCTAGGCTTTTATGGTATATCCCTAGGAATTTTAAAGCTTCTCCTTGCATTGAATGTGGCAACTCTTAGTATTATGGCATATATGTGGTTTAATTGACATAAAATATAGGAAGTTGATATAATGGTTAAAACTGTGGAAAACTTTGATTTAACTTTTAGAATATCTTTAAAGGGGTGAGGTTATACTGTGAGATCTAAAAAAGAAAATACTAAAGCACTGATAGTTGATAGCTTTAAAAAGTTAATGACTCAACATTCCTTTGATAAGATAACTATAAAAATGATTACTGATGAGGCAAAGTTAATAAGACCCTCCTTTTATAACCACTTTGCTGATAAGTATGAACTGCTTGAATGGATTTGTTATAAGGATATATTTGAAGGTGCAACCCTTCTTATAGATAATAAAATGTTTAATGAGACAATTCTTTTTGTTCTTACTAGGATAGAAAATAACAAAGGGTTTTATGTTAAAGCTATGAAAATAGAAGGACAAAATTCCTTTGAGAGTATAATATATAAATTTCTTCTTAAGATGTTTGAAGAATTGTTCTCTGTGCTAGATATAGAAAATATGAATTTTGAAGGAATTCTCACCGCTTCTGAAATTGCTAATTACTATTCTAGAGGTTTAACCTATTTTTTAATTACTTGGCTTAAAAAAGGTGTACAAGTTCCTGCTCATGAGTTAGCTGAAAAATATTATTTGCTACTTTCTAATTCCTTAGAAGATATTGTGTTCAAGCCATTATAAAAAGTTATGGGGCTTTAGCAAAATATATTACTAATCTTATATAAAATATCAAATAAGCACTTTAATATTATTACTTACGTTATATATTTGAAATAATTAGTTACATTATATATAAGATATATAAGATATATAAGATATAAATATCTCAATTTAAAGATAATAAAAAAACAATTAAATAGATTTGTTTTAAAGCAACTACATAAGTTGCTTTTTGTTTTTTTTGATATACATTTAGGGCAAAGTGTATTTTTACATAAAAATCTATATTGACTATAATTTAAGAAAACAGATTATGAAAGGAAGATGCTTATGAGTGTTCTGGAAGTAATCATAGTATCAATAGGATTGTCTTTAGATGCATTTACAGTGACAGTATGTACAGGTGCAACTCAACCTTATCTTAAAAAGCGTATGGATTTTATTGTTGGCCTTGCATTTGGGGGAATACAAGCTATTATGCTTACTATTGGAATGATGATTACCAAGTTTCCAGTAAGCTCAATTTATTCTGAAACTTTTAAATCCATCAATCAATGGTTTTCTGCAATTATTTTCATTTTCTTAGGACTGAAGATGATAAAAAATGCCTTGACTATTAAATCCATCAATGAGCAAAGGGAAAGTTTTAATTATAGAAATATTTTTTCCTTAGCCTTTGCAACTAGTTTGGATGCTTTAGTTTTAGGAATTGGCTTTGCTCTACTGCGCACTGAAATTATTATAGATATGTTTATCATATTTGTGATAACAGGGATTTCATCTATTGTTGGACTTAGGGTAGGCTACCGTGTAGGTGATAAGTACAGAGTTGCAGTTAATATCTGTGGTAGCGTTATATTGCTTATTATGGGAGTGAAAATGATACTTTCTTACTTTAAAATTATTTAAAATGGGGGTTGGCTTATGTTAAATGTAAAATATAAAATCGAAAAGGCTGCTTTAAAGCAGGGACTTGGATACTTAAAGAAAAATCCTGAGAAAAACTTTGAGAAAATTGTTCACTGGCTAAGGAAGTTTGATACAGAAAATTTATATACGTCTCAATATGATGCTGTTGAAGGATTTTTAAAGGAAAAGGATAATAACTGGGTAGAGCTTATGACTAAATTAGCCAAAGAAGTGAATCCTCATATTTTAGAGACTGTGTTTAGTAACTTCCTTCTTAATTCTTCTATTAGAGGTTGGAGTGAATCTAGGAAAAAATCTAAGGAATATGGCTATGAAATTCCCTTTACTTTACTTATAGATCCTACTACTGCTTGTAATAAGAAATGTATTGGTTGTTGGGCTGCTGATTATAACAAGGCTTTAAATTTAAGCTATGATGAATTAGATAGTTTACTTATTCAAGGTAAGGATTTAGGTATCTTCTTTTATATAATGACTGGTGGTGAGCCTTTAGTTAGAAAGAATGATATTTTAAAACTAGCTAAGAAACATAATGATTGTGTGTTTATGATATTTACTAATGGAACCTTAATTGACCAGGCTTTCTGTGAAGAGCTATGTGAAGTTGGAAATATAGTTCCTACTATTAGTGTTGAAGGTTTTGATGATGCTACTGATGCAAGACGTGGCGATGGTTCTTGGAAGGATATCACTCGTGCTATGGCTCTTATGAAAGAAAATAGAGTTCCTTTTGGATTCTCAACTTGCTTTACAACTAATAACTGCGACAGCGTTTTATCTGAAGAATTTATAGATATGATGATAGATATGGGTGCTTATTTCTCTTGGTACTTTACTTTTATGCCTATAGGCTGCAAAACAGATACTTCCCTAATGGCTAATCCTGATCAAAGAGAGAAACTATATCGTACTATAAGAGGTTGGCGCTCTACTAAACCAATATTTAATATGGACTTCTGGCATGATGCTGAATATGTTGGTGGCTGCGTTGCTGGTGGAAGAAGATACNNAATGGAGATGTGGAACCTTGTGTATTCTGCCACTACTCCAGTGCTAATATAAAGGAAGTTCCTTTAATTGAAGCTCTAGGACAGCCACTGTTTATGGAATACCAAAAGAATCAACCTTTTAACAATAATCAATTTAGACCTTGCCCAATTCTTGATAATGCTCCAAAGATTGCAGAGATGGTTAAGGATTCTGGGGCTAAGTCTACAGAGTATGTAGATCCTGAAAATGTAGAAGATTTAGTAGCTAAAACTATAGATTATGGCGAAACTTGGGCTAAACGTGCTGAACCACTATGGGAAGAAAATTTAATGTGTAAAAATAAATAAACTATGCCCCATTGGGTAAGGAATTTTATTCCTGGCCTATGGGGTACTTTTATGAATAATAAAGTATTTCTGTTTCTTTTTCTTCCTTTTCCCCTTATAATATAAGAGTAGATTATGCTTCATAAATTTATAATATATTCTTTAATATGAAGCTTGTTAAAATTAAATTTCTGGAGGAATTATGAATACACTTACTTTTATTTTTTTATGCTTTGCAGGTTTTCTGGCAGCCTTTGTAGATTCCATTGCTGGTGGTGGTGGGATAATAAGCGTTCCTGCTTATATGATAGCTGGTTTGCCTCCTCACATGGTTCTTGGAACTAACAAGTTTACAGCTTCTATGGCCTCGCTTACTAGTTCTATTAATTTTATAAAGTCAGGTAACTGCAATTTTAAGTTTCTTAAAATAGTAGCACCCTTCACTTTAATAGGCTCTATTTTAGGCGTTAAGGCTGTACTTCTATTGGATGAAAGTTTTCTTCAACCTTTAGTTCTTGTGCTAGTTCTTGCCATAGGTGTGTATACATTCTTTTCTAAATCCATTGGAGAAAAGGATAATTTTAAGGGACTAAATAAAAGGAATATTACTATTTCTATAATCTTTGCTTTTTCATTAGGCTTCTATGATGGATTCTTTGGACCTGGTACAGGCTCCTTTTTAATCTTTGGTCTTATTAATATTTTAGGTTTTAATTTTCTTAAAGCTTCAGCCAATGCTAGAGTTTTAAATTTTGTTAGTAATATTGCTGCTCTTGTTACCTTTGCTTTTAGTGGTAACATAAATTACCTAATTGGTATACCTGTTTGTGTATTTATGATATTAGGTGCTAAGCTTGGAACAAAGTTAGCTATTAATAAGGGGTCAAAGGTTATTAAGCCTATTTTTGTTACTATGTCCCTTGCCGTAGCTATAAAAATGTTATTACAACTATTCTAATATTAAATATTTTATATATTAGGAATAATTTTCTTTACAGGAACTTATCCTTAGCCTATACTTATTAATGTGTGCTAAAAAGGAGGCTCTGTGCTCATGTATTCATTTGTTGTTTTAATTATTATAATTATTATTGGATTTTTAGTTTGCAAAAGAAATTATAAAAATAGAGCTAGTCATATTAATGGCAATTTATTAGAGTATTGTTATCACATTGTTACAGAATTTGAAAAACTTAACTTTGAACAGCAAGGTAAGTTTAAGGATTCTCTTACTCAAAAGGAATCGCAGCTATTTGATGGAATAATAACTAGAAGCATGACTTTAGGTAAGAATCTTAACATACTTCAAAGTCATATGTTTAATCTAGAGTCTATTATGAAAAAAATAAAGGCACAAAAAACTAATATACTACAATAAAAAATATTTTAATAAATATTTATATATAATTTCTCATACNNAATGGGAATCTTAAGAAAGGAATGATATTATGAATTTAAAAAAATTAATAACAAATACTTTAGCTATTGTAGGTGCTGTTGTGGTTGTAGATAAAATTGTAAATGCCGTTTCAAACAAGAGCATAAAGTCTATAAGCGAGGCTCTTATGAAAGGTGATTTAAATGAAGACGAAGATAGAGATGAAGATTCAGATCTATGTCAATGTAGCTTTTTAGATGATGACTATGAAGAAAATCTAAATGCTTGTCACTGTGGTGAAGATGGTGAAATTGATTATGAAGCTTTCCCTGACATAAAACAATATGAAAATAGTGACGAAAGCGCTTTTCAGTATGCTATAAAAACTGAATCTATTACGGATACACCAAAAGAAGTATAATATGTATTAAAGTCCACCTTCCTTAAAAGAAAGTGGACTTTTTAATTATCTGTGATGTTTTTTATGATGTTTTTTCTTCTTCTTGCTCTTCTTCTTACTTGGATAACAATCATCATATTCTTTATAATCATAGTATTTCTTTTTATGATGTTTGTGTCCATAATCGCAATTATTTAGATACATGTTTTGAAGTAAATATTCACACTTCATGCAGTTACTCTTAGGCTGAACACATTCTTCACATATCTTATAACTTACTGGGTCACGATTTTCTAATCTACGACGGTCTCCTTCATATTCTTCTCTTAGGATGTCATCATATACAGGTTTTTC
>NZ_DHYX01000112.1:21571-48315 GCF_002414285.1 Clostridium sp. UBA5119
TATCTTTTACTATTCTCAACATCCTCTAATAAAATATCATTTTCTTCTTGTTCTATACCTTTTGTATCTATTTCTTCATAGTCTATTTCTTCATAGCCTATGCGTTCTTTAAAATTATTTCTATCTATTATATCATTGTCATCATGGACTTCTTTTTTAATATCATCATACTGATCTTCATTCCACTTATCATATTCCTCGTGATGCTCCTCATAGTTTTTATTACATCTTGGACAAGGATTTTCACATTTCTTATCTAACTTTTTATAAGAGTTCTCTGTTCTACACTCTCTATTGATTTCAGAAAGACCAAATTTATCCCTAGAGTCCCTATTATCATAATATTTTCTATATGCTCTTTCAGCTTCTAATCTCTTCATATATAAAATATCATCAAATTCATCATCTGTTTCTACAAAATCATCATACATATCAAAATCTTCTTTTCTTTCAACAGGTTTAATAAATCTTTTTGCTAAACTATCTACAGGATCCTTAAATTCTACAGATTTCACATCAACATGAGCATCTATATCCCATCTGTTATTGCATTGACATTCACGTGAATTTTCATTACTTAATACTAAATCTCTGCCAAAGGTAACATTAGCACTAGCTCTCTGTTGTGAAAAATCTCCATCGGTATCAAAGGCTTCAATAGACATTATATACCTTTCACCTAGACTTGGTTTATTAGCTAGTTTTAAAACATAGGAGTTAGCATCTCTGCCTAATGTAGTTACATAGTTGGAGTTTATGAATATATTATATCCACCTAAATCTATATCAGTATTTGGGGTCCAATTCATTCTTATTTCTTGGCCTGTTGCTACTGCTCTAAAATCTCTTACATTTCTAGGTTGCGTTAATAAATCTAAATTTTCTGGTCCATAGTTTAAGTCTACTGGTGGGTTTACTCCAGGCATAGTTCCCGTTTCAGTAAATTGCCACATCCTCCATCTAGTCCATCCACCTTGATCCCTTGGAAATGGAGGATTTGATGGTAGTTCTGGATACATAGCAATCCAAAGTGGCATATCTGCTAGAATAAAGCCTTTCTTTGTATGGTAGAAATTATTATATAAATCAATAAAAAATGCTCCAGTATATAACATCATTTTTCTTCTAGTTTTTCTTTCAAATCTCTTTCTAAATCTGTCTACCCAATCTAGTAAAGCATCTGTAGATATAGATTTATCTAGTGGTGCTTCAATGTCAATTACAGGGAAAAGATCTCCATATCTTCCTGGTCCGTAAGCTTGTTGTAGCACGTCTATAAATCCATCACATTGAACATCTGCGGTAGTTAAATCTGTAGAAGGTACTGCATAGTGATATGCACCTGTTTTTACTCCCACATTTCTTAATCCGTTTACATACTCAAAAAATTTTCTGTCTATTCTAAATCTACCAGTACCATAACCAGAACCACGTAAATAAGCATATGGGGTTTGTGTTGCAAGTAGAGTATAATTTACATCGCCCCTATATTCATTTAAATCAGGACCTATTATGTTACGACTAGTTTTATTTTGCATACTCTCCTCCGAAATTGAATGCTTCACTTATTATATTACTAGTCATATATCCAATGTGTTACAACATTTTTATTTAAATATATAAGATTAATGTATATATTTTCTTATTAAATATTAATATATAGAACCTAATTATCTACTGATTTTTTACTTTAATTTCTCCACTCTGTAAGTTTATCTCATATATTTTATTGTTTAACAAAATGTTTTCATCCTTTCTATTATTTCCTGAATAGGTTATATGTAAAATTAAGGTGTTTTTGTCTTTAAATACACTCTTGTAGTAGGTGGTAACTCCCTTTACATATTTATCAGAATCCTTATTTTGAGAGTTTGATGCTTTTATATCTTTTATAAATTTAAAAACTTCATCTTCAATATATTTATTAATTTTCACCTCTATATCCTTGTTTATCATATTTTCAATTTTAGGATAACATAAGTACTGGTTAAAATCTTCACTACTTTCTTCATAATTTATTGTTTTTATTATTGGGGCTTCAACTTGAATATTTACTTTATTTAAACCTTTAGGAAATTTACTTAGAGGTATATAAAATTTAGGAATTCCTGCTACGTAGGGAGCAATTTCATATTCATCAAAGTATATAACTAAGTCTTTATTTGTTAAAAAGAACTTTTGATTATAAGGGATTACATTTAGTTTATCTACAGCTTCTTTGAAATATAATTCAGGATTTTTATTTATAGTAGCTTTTACATTGTCTAAAATAATTTTATTATAATTCCTATTATTACCCAAGAAATCTTCAATGACTCCTCTATTTCCTGTATTTATATCAAAGTTAAAGGACTCATCTACTGAAGATCCATGAGCTCCACCTGTATAACTATATAGATTTAGTGTTATTGAAAGGATATTATTCTTATTATAAGTCACATTATTATTTACATTAATTACATAGGGTTTTGGTTCTAATCCAACTTTTATATTATACTCATTATCTCTAATAGATAGCTTTGTTATATATTCTTCAAAGTCATTAATTCTTTTTGATATCTTATTATTTATAAGTTCTTCTGCTTCTTTGTTTTTATCAAGCTTTACAATGGGCTTATTAATATTTACAGATACATACTTATTAGAATATACTTTCTCCTCGTTTTCTATTGTGGCACCTTCTTCATCTTTCAGTATATTATTAACCATTCTTGGTAAAGATATCTCTACTGAATCTGGATCACTGTGTGTATCTATGGCAAATGCTCCATGAAAATTAGTAGTTAATAATAAAACTAAAATTAAATATATAACTTTCCTCATAACATTTCTCCCTTCTATAAAATATATTTTAAGTAAAATAACTTTATATTAGTTTGCCCATATAAATACTGTGTACACCTGTTAATTTTTAATAAAAAAATGCCTTAACCTTTAGTTAAGACATTTTTTAAAATTAATTTTTTTATAATTTAATTCTTAATTTATTTAATATAGTACTTGTTATAAACTGTGGTCCACCTACTATATACATTTTACTTATTCTATCTCTATTTTGTGTAACTACATTCATTACTGGTGTTTCTACAGCAGTTGTATTTGTTAATAGTACAAAAGATTTTTTTTGTGCTGCTAAAGCTGAAATAGAAAGAGCATCTGGGAAATTTGTACCTAGAGCCATAAACATTTCACTACTAGTTAAACTTCCTTTAAATCTGTTGAAAATTTTCTCATTAGTTTCGTATCTATTAGCTCCACCAATTCTCTCTGGACTTTTTACACTTTTAGCTACACTATCTGATATAACAGTGGTTCCCCCTATTATATAACTTCTAGTAATAGACTGCTTATCTAAATAATTTTTCACTGTACCTGTTAATACACTTTTTTCAGTTAAAAGTATAGGCATTCTTCTTATCCCTGCCACAGCTGATATAGAAAGGCTGTCTGCAAATCCTGCACCGGTTGCAATGGCTACTTCACCGTTAGTACCCACTGCCTGCGCAATTTTTACAGAGGTCTCATATCTATTTAACCCACCTAATCTTTCTGTAGATATAGACATAGACTTAATTTCATTTTCAAAGGATGTTGAAAGGACAGTAGGTCCCCCAACTATAATGGCTTTTTTTACCTTTAAACTAGAGAGTAAGTTTTTTAACTCACTTTGACTACTTAAAGATTCATTTCTTGCTAGTAAAATTGGTGCATTATTTTTTGCTGCTAGTGGTCCTGAACACAATGCATCTGGATAACTCATTCCCGGTGCTATTATTACCGTATCTGAAGTCGTCCATCCTTTTTTTGCTGCTAGATAAGATGTCTCAAATCTTGTAGCTCCATATATTCTCTCTCCTGGGGTTGAAGAAAGGGTTACATTAGCTTTTAAATAATTATTTATACCATTAGCTATACCACTGGCTAATAATTCTTGATAAGCATTAGTACTCATTTTAAGCGCTTCACTTTTATTACTTATAAAACCACATTCTGCTAAAATTGATGGCATTTTAGTTTCTCTAACCACATGAAAATCAGCAGTCTTTACCCCTCTATCATAAGCTCCTGTACTACTTATTAATTGTTTTTGTACAGAATCCGCAAGCGGCTTTGAATCCATTCTATTTGGATAATAAAAAGTTTCAATTCCATAGGCAGCAGTTGTAGTTGCTGAATTTATATGAATGGATGCAAAGGCATCAGCTCCTGAATTATTAGCAAGGGAACTAATTTCTCTAAGTTCCAAAAACTTATCCGTAGTTCTACTCATTACTACTTCTATTCCTTGAGCTTGAAGAATTCTTTGAACCTTAAGAGCTATAGCTAAAGTTAAATGTCTTTCTTCTAATCCATTTGCACAAGCTCCTGGATCACCACCATATCGCGGATCACCACCATGTCCTGCATCGATAAATACTCTATAGTTACTATTAGTTGTAATAGTTTTTCCAGTAGTTGCTGTTAAAGTTCTAGCTGATGCTACTTCTTTAGTTGGCTCTTTTACGATTACTTCATAAACATAAGTACCGCCTTCACTTTCAAGGGTTACAAAGGTTTCCCCTGAAGCTACCCCTACAAATTTGCCATTTTCGTCTACTTTGACTATACTTTCATCTCTGGAACTTAATTTAAAAGGAATTGAAGCTTCTTCTTCTACTAAAAGGCTAGTATGGTCAATTGCTTGTCCAACATCAATGGATAATCCATTTTTCACTTGTAAATTAGCCCCTTCATTTTCACTTAGTATGGTTTGTAATTGACTTTCTGTATTACTTATGCCACCATCTTCTGCTGCAGCTAATCTACTAACTGGAGATACCATAGTAATTGTTAACATTGCAGTTATTGCACATAGTAGCTTTCTAATACGACTTTTACTTCTTTTCACTCTTCTTTCCCCCTGTTATCCATAATTATACATTTTATAACTAAAATATAGTCACCATTAATTTTATTCTACATATATCATTCATATCCTTTTGATTTTTGATAAATTATGTGGAATTTTTACTTTTACAGTGTTACTTATACATTATAACATATAAATTAGGAGTAATTTGTAAACTTTTATAATATAGCTTCCTCATATAATAATTAATATGAATTTAAATCTTGGTAAATAGAGTTCCTAGCTTAAGATGGAGTATTAAAGCTAGTAGTAATGGAATTAATTAGAGCTATAACTTATAAAAGGTATATCCTAATGACTTTCATCACTATGATATACCTTTTAATTCTTACTTTAAATAATAAAATCCTTTGGATCATGCTCCTTTGCTTTAGGACCATTGTATTCAACCTTAGGCCCATTAAATACAGCTTTTGCACTTTCTACTTGAGGATCATGATTTATATTTTTCTTCTTAAAATGTCCATCTTCTTTTTTATTATTTTGTGTTCTTTTCATATTTGTCACGGTATCACCCCTTTGTAATATTAGAATAACCACAAATCTTTAGTTTATACTTTTTAAAACTTTTAGAATTAAAGATAATGTATTTTACAATATTTACCTCCACTTATAATCATATTATGATATAATTATAGTATTATACTCATATATTAAGAGTAAACTTATTATAAAAAATAATTTAAAGGAGGGTATTATATGATGGAATACAATTTATCAACTTTAGAAGCTTTTCAAATTTTAGATTCTCATCCAACTTACAGAGCTATTAATGCTGAAGGGCATACTTTAGAGCTTAGAGGTCCAGAAAAATTTATCATTCATAGACGTGTAAAACTTGCAAAAGATAAGCATGTAAGTCTAAATGATACATGGAGAATAATTAAGCCTATTGATTATGAACTAGCTAATGAACTATTCAAAAGGCTNNTAGATTTGAAGATGGTACTAAGAAATTCTATTCAAAGATGCCTGACAATGGTCATGTTATCCTTGAAAGTGATCTACCACATTATAAAAATTGCTTATTTTATTGTTTTAGTTACTATGAAGAGTAAATTTTTTATGTAAGGATTTATTATGGATATTGATGAGTGCATAAATAAAAAATAGACTATGAAACGTAATTTACTGTTTCATAGTCTATTTTTTGTAACCTTTAAAGTACCTACTAATATATTATATATAGATAGTACTTTTTAGGAGATTTACATGGAATTTTACGGAAGCCAAACTGAAAAAAATCTGAAAAAGACTTTTACTGGAGAGAGTAAGGCTAACACTAAATATACATTGTATGCAGAAAAAGCTAGAAGTGAAGGTCTTCACTATGTAGCTCAAGTTTTTGATGAAACTGCATTTAATGAACTTGCTCATGCTAGAAGAGTCTATGGTGAATTTCTAGATGAAGTAAACTCTACAGAAGAAAACTTAATGAATGCCTTTATGGGCGAAACTGCTGAAGCTACTGCAATTTATAAAGAATATGAAGAAGTCGCAAGAAGGGAAGGGTTCGAAGAAATAGCAGACTTCTATAAAGAACTTGCCGAAGTAGAAGCTGAGCATGATTTAAGATTCCGTGCTCTTTACAACAGATTACTTAGCTCAACATTGTATAAAGGGGATTCTGATTCTCTATGGCAATGTACTAACTGTGGATATATTCATGAAGGCGACACTGCCCCTATAGTATGTCCTCTTTGTAAATTCCCTCAAGGATGGTTTGAGCCATACTGTAACCCTCTAGATTAACCACTTTAAAATAGCGTAGATACCCACCCCCAGGGTAATCTCGCTATTTTATTTTTATTATATAAAGGTTTTTAATGATTTTTATAGAACTATTTAATTTATATACTATGGAGTTAAACTTATACATATTAATTTTAATCTCCTACTATATATTAATTGAACATATAATATTTTTTATTAAAAATTTATATTTATTTATTTATTATAGGAGTTATTATGAGTATTAAAATTTTAATTTGTGATGATGATGCACTGATAAGAGAAAGTTTAAAAATTATATTATCCATGGATGAGGAGTTAAATGTTGTACACGTTTGTGAAAATGGTTTGGAAGCTATTAAGTATTGCTGTAATAACTCTGTAGATGTGGCACTTTTAGATGTTCGTATGCCTAAATTAAATGGTGTAGAGGCAACTAAGGAGATTTGTAAAGTCACATTAACTAAAGTCATTATATTAACCACCTTTGATGAAGATGAATATATTTCTTCTTCATTAAGGAATGGAGCAAAGGGTTATTTGTTAAAAAGCAATTCTCCTAATACTATTATTAACACTATAAAAGTAGTTCATAACGGAAGTGACGTAGTGGAAAATGGAATTATAGATAAGCTTCTTTCTAAAACTTCTCCAGTAAGTCCTAACCTTACTATGAATAATTTTTCTAAAAGAGAAGTGGAAATTATAGAATCCATTGCTGAAGGTTTAAGTAATAAGGAAATTTCTGAAAAGCTATATATCTCTGAAGGTACTGTGAAAAATTATATTACAAACATATTAACTAAAACTAATTTAAAGCATAGAACCCAAATTGCAGTTTATTATTTAAAAGGAAAAATTTAAGTATGACTAAAGTCATATAAAGTTATGACCTTTTCCACTTATTGGTGGGAAAGGTTTTTTATATAATTTTAATATAGGATATTCTAATTATATTTAAATTTCAGCTAAGAAATATCAATAAGAATTTTATAAAATACTTAATAATTTTTTAGCTTAAAAAGGGGTTGTTATAATGTTAATAAATATAGAAAACCTAACTAAAAACTTTGGTGATAATATTGCTGTAGATAACTTAACTCTATCCATTGAAAAAGGTGAAATTCTAGGTCTTTTAGGTCCTAACGGTGCAGGTAAAACTACCACTATAAATATAATCACCTCCATATTGAAGCCTACTAAAGGTGATGTAGAAATCTTTGGAAAGTCTCTTTATAAGTATGGACCAGAAATAAAGGCTCGCATGGGTATTGTACCTCAATGCATATCTTTATACGAAAACCTTACAGTAGAAGAAAACATTAATTTTTTTGCAAAACTTTATGGGTTAAGGGGAGCTTCTTTAAGAGAAGGTTTAAACTATGCTCTAGATTTTACCTCTTTACAGGATCATAAAAAAACTAAGTGTAAAAATCTATCTGGTGGAATGCAGCGTCGATTAAATATTGGCTGTGCCATAGCTCATAAGCCTGAAATTATAATTATGGATGAACCTACCGTGGGAATAGATCCTCAATCTAGAAACCATATATTAAATATGGCAAAGGACCTTAATAAAGAAGGTTGCACTATTATTTATACATCTCACTACATGGAAGAAGTTCAACAACTGTGTAATAAAATTGTTATTATGGATAATGGAAAACTTATAGCAAAAGGAACTAAGGATGATTTAATCTCTTTAATTTCAGATAATTCCACTTTAGAAATTGAAGGCTATGATATTAATAAATCTGTTTTAGAAAAGCTTTTGGAAATAAAGGGAGTAAAAAGTTATTCCTTAAATGAAAATAAAGTACTGATAACCTCCAGTAAAGATGTATCAAATTTGAGTTCCATTATTAACTTTTTTACTTCTAATAATATAGAAATTAGAAATATGGGTTATAAAACCTTAGATTTAGAAGATGTATTCTTAACTTTAACTGGCAAAAAGCTTAGGGATTAGGAGGAAATTATGAAATTTTTAAATGTTGTTTATTATGATATATTAGACCTACTTAGGGATAAGACCTCCATGTTATCCATGATAATTTTCCCTATATTACTTATGACTACCCTTGGAATAACTTTAAGTGGAGCCTTTTCTTCAAGCTATGAATTTAAACCTAAAACAGTTATATATGTGAACAATCTTTCTACCACTTCTGATTATAGTGAAGAAAAACTTATATTAAATAATTTCTTAGAACTGGGGAAAAAAAATAATATAACCTTTAAAGAAATTTCATCTGTAGAAGAAGGTCAAAAAGAAGTTCAAACCGCTAATTCTATATTCCTAGAACTTAAGGATAAAAATATTATAGTTTATAAAAATTCTAAGAATAAATATTCCACAAATATAGTTATAAGTATGCTAACTTCCATATCTAAAAAAGTCACTCTAAAAAGTATTACCAATGGTAATATTGAAACCTTAGAAGAAGGCTTTACCACTGCTACTGAATTTCAGCCTAAAAAAGGATTTACCTCCTATGATTATTATGGCATCGTAGAAATAACCATGATGGTACTTTATGGTTCGGGCTATGGGTTTTATACCATTTATAATAATAGAAGAAACAAAATAGAAGCTAGGTGCTTTCAAGGGAACCTTTCTAAAAATTCCTATATACTAACTAAAGTTACTTCAATTTTTATTGANNATGATATCACTAATTCCTGCAATGCTTTACTCCATATTTATTTTAAAAGCTTATTGGGGTGAGGATTACTTCTCTGTTATAGCACTCCTTTTATCTTTAAATTTCTTTGGCACTACCCTTGGGATTTTACTTGGATATATTTTTAAGGAAGAAAAACATGGTTCCTTCTTTCTTAATACCTTAATTATACCTGTTATGACCTTTTTAGGTGGAGGATATATATATTTAGAAGATGGTAATAAGCTCCTTGATATAGTACGCTATATTTCACCTTTAACCTTAATAAATAAATCTATTCTTTCCATAGCTTTTTATGAGGACTATTCTAAGTTTTATATAAGTATTCTCTACTCTGTAGCACTGGGAATTTTATTTTTAGCTTTTACTTTCTCTATATCAAATAAAAAGGAGGCTTATTAATGAAGATTTTATTAGTTATGGCTGAAAAAAATCTAAGGCTTATATTTAAAGATAAGCTTTCTATAATACAGCTATTTATTCCTATATTAATAATAATGTTTAGTATAAAATTATTTAGTTTCAGCAATGGAACTGTAAAGATTGGGATTATAGATGAAGATAGCTCTAATTCATCAAAGCTTTTAATAAGTAGTTTAAGTAATAATTCTTCAATTAGTACAGTACCTCTTGAAAGCTCTACTGTTGAATCAACTATGATGGAGACATCTATTCCTGTCACCATTGAAATCCCTAAAGATTTTGAAGAAAGTATTATAAATGGAACTCCTAAAAAGATTAATGTACTTTCTGAAAAAGACAGTTCTATGGGTGATGCTATTACCTCCATAGTAAATCTTCAAGTAGAAGATTTATATAACTTGGGCATTAATTCTAATAAAAGCAATGATGAATATGAAAAACTTTTATTAAAATTTAGTGATGATCCAGTTAAAATAACCTCTAAAACCTTATCAGATTTAGAGAATGATTTTGATTTAACTCAAACTGCAATTGCCTTTGTAATTTTCTTTCTCATGATGAGGGCATCTTCTATATCTTATATAATATTATCAGAAAGATGGAATAAAACTTACTATAGAATATTTACTACGCCAGTTACCTCCTTTCAATATATTGGAGGAAATATCTTAGCAAACTTTTCACTTTTAGCTTTTCAACTTCTAATTACCCTTATAACTCTAAATTATTTTGTAGATATATATACCGGAGTGAGCTTTATTCCTCTGTTTCTTCTATTATTAGGAATAGCCCTAGTTACCGTGGCCTTTGGTACTTTTTCCATAGCTTTATTTTTTAATTCTAAGGGATATGGTATGTTTTCTAACATTGTAATTACTATCACTACCATGGTATCAGGTGCTTTTACTACCATTAATTTTTTACCTGAAAGTGTTAGATTTATAGCTCCCTTCACTCCTCAGTACTGGGTAATGAATGGGATAACTAAACTTCAGATGGGTATGGGAACAGATTCTATTATTATTAATTTGGGAATATTATTACTCTTCTCCATTGCGCTATTTTTAGCTTCAGCCTATAAGCTTAAGTTCAAACTTCAATAAAAGTTTTATATTTAATGTAAGTATTATAAATACTGTATTAAAGACCATTATAATAAAACCTCACTAAGAACTTTAATTTATTAGTGAGGTTTTATATATGTATTCTTATCTTTAAATGATATAATTAAGCAATAATATTTTTTAATTTTACTTTGAAAGAAGGGATATAATGAGTATATTATCTTTAAAAAATGTTTCTTTTCAAGATGCTAATACAAAAGTTCTAAAGGACATTAATTTAGAAATCAATGAAGGAGATTTTATAACTATCACAGGTCCTTCTGGTGGTGGCAAATCAACCTTACTGAGAATTTTAGGGGACTTAATTTCACCAACCTCTGGTCATATATACCTGAGAGATAAGGATTATTCTGAAGTCCCCCCTCTTAAACTGCGCAGTGAAATAAATTATTTTTTCCAACAACCTTATTTGTTTGGTAATACTGTCTATGATAATCTTTCTTTTCCCTATGAAATTAGAAAGAAAAATATAGATGATAGGAAAATATATATGCTTTTAGAAAAGTTTAATATAGACAAGGAATACTTAAGTAAAGATATAAACAAATTATCTGGTGGTGAGAAACAAAGAATTTCCCTTATTCGCTCTCTTCTCCATGCAGGTCCTGTTCTCTTACTAGATGAGATTACTTCAGCACTAGACAAAGAAAATAAACTTTTAGTTGAGCATATTATGAAGGATATGAATAATAAAGGTCATACAATCTTATGGATTACCCATGATTTATCTCAAATAAAGGACTTAAGCAATAAAAAGATTATTATAGAAGATGGAACAATAATTTCTAAGGAGGGATTTTAATGAGTACTCTATCCCTTATAGTTTCTTCAGTACTAATTTGTATTCCTATCTTCATCTCCTATAAAGAAGATTTAGGACTAGGTAAAGATATACTTATTAGCATGGTTAGGGCCATAATACAATTAGTTATAGTAGGCTATATACTTCAATTTGTATTTAGCTTAGAAAATCCTATATTCACTATTTTATTAGTTATACTAATGATTATAAACGCAGCGCTTAACACCAAAAAGCGTAGTGAGAATATAAAAAAACCTGTTAGAACATCCTTTATTGCTCTATTTTCAGGTGCTTTTATAACCCTTTCTATATTAGTACTTTCTGGTGCTATTAACTTTATCCCTAATGAAATAGTACCTGTAGCCGGTATGGTTGTCAGTAATTCTATGGTTGCCATAAATCTTAGTTACAAAAACCTTAATACTACCTTTAGTAGCAAGAGAAATGAAGTTGAAATTAAACTTGCCCTTGGAGCTACAGCTAAGGTTGCATCTAAAGAGATTCTTAAAGATAGTATAAAACTCTCAATTATGCCTTCCATTGATTCTGCTAAAACCCTTGGCATTGTATCTCTTCCTGGGATGATGACTGGATTAATTTTAGCTGGATCATCTCCACTTATGGCAATTAAATTTCAAATAATGGTTACCTTTATGATATTATCTTCAACCTCCATTGCTACCTTAATAGCAACCTATATATCCTACAAAAGCTTCTTTAATGAAAGATCTCAGTTAAAAATATAGTATTAATATAAGGATTGTCCAAATAAATTAAATAGTTATTTAGGCAATCCCTTATTAAATTGCCCTGTTATGATAAAGGAAGAATCATTATTATAGTAAATCCATCTTCTCCATTAAAACTAATATTCCCTCCAAGGTCTATTACTCTCTCCTCCATTGCCTTAAGTCCAATGCTCTTTTTTATATTCACTGCTCCATCACCATTATCTTTTATAGACACTCTTACAATCTTATTTAGAACTTCAATATTTAAAGAAACACTGTTACCGGTAGAGTGTTTTTTTATGTTTGTAATTCCCTCCATTAGGTTATTAATTATACACTTCCAATGACTATAGGTAAGCTTGTCTATATTTCCAGAGTGATTAAAGGTATATCCATAACTATTATGACTAAAAGCATCGTCCATTATAGATTTCACTCTATTTATACCTAATTGTTCCTCGGAAGGCTTAATTATTTTTAAAGTTTTTCTAATATCATCCATACCTTCCCTTAGAACTTGAATAGTTGTATTTATCATATTTTTAGCTTCATTTTTATCTTTATCTATTACTACCTTTGTGGCTTCTAGATGCATTAAACTAGAAGCTATAGTATGTCCAATTTTGTCATGCATTTCCTTTGATAGCTTATTTCGTTCTTCCAACTTTGTGGTATATATTATCTGTTTTGAATAATTTTTTTCTTTTTCTACCTCTTTAGTATACTTGTCTATTTTCTCTCTTAACATTAAGTTTTCTTTCCATATTTTATCTATTTTACTTACTTTATTAATTAATATCTTTGCTGCTATATAGTAAAATATTACAAACAATAAATAATTCATAACTATATCTTTTGGTATCATGGTTGTAAATATGATACTCCCTATAAAAGAATAGTTAAGCTTTATATTTATTAGTATACCTATATCAAAAAAAGTAAATGGTATTAATACGAAAAATATACTGTTGTATTTTATGCCTAGTCCATAAGAAATACAGAAAGACATGGCTGATAAACATAGCTTTATCTTAATATTCTCTAAGTAATATAAAGCTATGTTTATTATTATAAAACACAGTAATCCTATAATTATAGAGCTTTGGAAGCCGCCACAATTTATATATACATAGATACTAAATATGAGCCCAAGTAATTTTATATTGAGAAAATAATCATCCCTGTTATTAAGCATGCAATTTCCACCTTTTCAAAAAAAAAAATATATATATATATATATATATTATCACAATAATAAAGGCTTTCTCAAAATATATTACTAATCTTATTTAAAATGTTGAGCATGTACTTAGATTAAAATACATGCTCAACATTTATTTCCATTAGTTTATTTTGTAAAAGCCTCTTTATTATTGACCTAAATTAGATTCTGTGACTTCTATTTCTTCTCCCTCACATAGAGTTATTGTTGCATTTTCCTCAAGGGTATTTACCATACTTTTCTCCTTTTGTTTTTCATATTTTTCTTTTCCTCTAAAAAACATTAGAAATATTATCACTGGGATTTGAACAAATATAAGAGCTGCAAGTATTCCAAATACACCTGATAAATTTATATCCTTAAATCTTTTATAACTTAAAATGAATAACATTATATTTATAAAAACTATCAGGGTAATCTGAAAAGACATGGAAGCCGCTATTAGCAACCCATTATCAGTTTTTTCAAGTTTAAAAGTAATAAATGTTCCAATAATCTCTAAAATTATAAATCCTATTAAAAAAGCTAGTACATATATACTATATTTTTTTCTTCCTATTCCTTTGTTAAGTAAAAATAAGTCATCACTCATTTCATCACCTCATTAACAGTATTTTACATCAACCTACTATAATTCTATACACATTTTCAAATATTATAACTAAAATCAATAAACCTCTGGAAATTATTTTAATAATCCCCAGAGGTTTATTTTAATACTACAACATAGTTCTATATAAATATTACTTTTTACTTTTATATAAGTCTACATATTCATTATAAACTACAACTACTTTTTCTATATAGTTTACTGTTTCTTTAAATGGTATTGTGTGAACTACTTCTCCATCCTTGGAATATCTAGGATCCTGAAGCCATTTACATACATTCCCTATGCCACCATTATACGCTGCTAGCATTTCATTTGTATATTTAAGTTGATTTTTTAAGTAATTTAGATACCAACACCCCATTTCTATATTCACATCTTCATTCTTCAACATTTCTATAGAAAAATTTTCTATATTTAGTTGCCTGGCTATCCATTCTCCTGTACTCGGCATTATCTGCATTAATCCTATTGCTCCCTTTGATGAGCTTGCATCTACTACAAATTTACTTTCTGTATTAATTACTGCTGCTACTAAATTCGGATCTACATTGTACATATCACTATATTCAATAATACTTTTTTCATGCTCTAATGGAAAAAAGCTTTTTAGTATAACTTTAAAATTAACAATAATAATTACAGCTATAACTATTATCAATATATTCTTCCTGGTCCTTTTATTAGATTTATAAGTCATTTTTCCCCCTAATCTATTTAAGCTTGCTTATTACCTTCATCACTTTAATCCTAGTTTCTTGCAGATTTCCACTATTATCAATGATAAAGTCTGCAAACTTACATTTTTCTTTTGTACTCATTTGATTATTTATTCTTATAGTTGCTTCTTCCATTGAAAAATCATCTCGTCTCATAACTCTCTCTAACTGTATTTCTTCACTGGCAATAACAACTATTATCTTATCCATATAAGTATGAAGTTTACTTTCTATTAATGTAGGTGCATCTACTATGCACATTTCTTCTCCTATATCATTATATTTATTTATTTCACTAAATATATCATGAAAAATATGAGGCATTATTATATTTTCATATTGAGCTTTTTTACTTTTATCAGAAAATATTAGATTTCCCATTTTACGCCTTAGAAACTCACCATTTTCATCAAAATATTCATCACCAAAAGCTCTTCTTATTTCTAATAAAATATTGGGATGATTCACAAGTACTTTTCTAGAAATTTCATCTGCATCAATAACAGGAATATTATTTTCCCTAAAAATCATACTTATGGTACTCTTTCCACATCCAATGCCCCCTGTTAAACCTACTCTTAGTATATTATTTTGCTTCATACCAAGTGTCTCCTATAGAAATATCTACATCTAGGGGAACTTTAAGATCTAGTACATTCTCCATTTCCTTCTTAACTATATCCTTTACTAAATCAAGTTCATCCTTATATACATTAAGTATAAGTTCATCATGAACTTGTAAAATTAATCTACTCCTAAGTTGTTTTGATTTAAGCTCATTAGCAACATTCACCATAGCAATCTTTATAATATCTGCTGCACTACCCTGAATAGGTGCATTCATAGCTAATCTTTTTCCTAAAGCTTTTACAATTTTATTAGAAGATTTTACTTCTGGAATATATCTTTTTCTATGAAGAAGTGTTGTTACATAAGAATTTTCTTCAGCTTCTTCAATTACTCTATCCATATACTTTTGTACATTCCCATATCTCTCAAGGTATGTATCAATATACTTTTTAGCCTCTCCTCGTGTTATTCCTAAATCTTGTGCCAAGCTGAAATCACCTATTCCGTAAACAATTCCAAAGTTAACAGCCTTTGCATTACTTCTCATTGTCTTAGTTACATTTTCAATTGGCACATTGAATACTTCTGATGCTGTAGAAGTATGGATATCTAAACTATTTCTAAAAGCTTTTATCATATTTTCATCTTCAGAAATATGCGCAAGAACTCTAAGTTCAATTTGTGAATAATCCGCTGACAAAATTACTGAATCTTCATTGTGTGGTATGAAAACCTTTCTTATTGATCTTCCATTCTCATTTTTGATTGGTATATTCTGAAGGTTAGGTTCTGTACTAGATAATCTGCCAGTAGTAGTTACAGTTTGAGTAAAGTTGGAATGTATCCTTCCATCTTCATCTATTACATTTTTAAGTCCCTCTATATAGGTAGAGTATAATTTTGTAATTTGTCTAAAATATAAAATTTTATTTATTATCTCATGTTTATCCTTTAAAGCATCCAATACTTCCGCATTTGTGGAATAACCTGTTTTAGTTTTCTTTATTACTGGTAGGTCTAGTTTTTCAAATAATATTTTTCCAAGTTGCTTAGGAGAATTTATATTAAATTCTTCCCCTGCCAAATGGTATACTTCTTTTGTAAGAGTATCAATCTCTCCACTAAATTTAGTCCCTAGATTCTCCAATTCTTTTCTATTGATATTAAACCCTTCCNNTTCCATATCTTCATTTTTAATTTCCTCTTTTAAGATTGTATATATTTTCTCAAGAGCTACAATTTCATTAGCTTTAAAGGAGTATTCATCTCCGTTAAATGTCTTTCCTAGTCTTTCTTCGTAAAGTATTTTTATGGAATACTCTGATTTTGATGAATCTAATAAGTAAGCTGCTATTTCCACATCAAAATTTACTAGGTCTAAATCAATACCAAGCTTTAAAAAAGCAGTATATCCATATTTAATACCATGGGTAACTTTTTCAAGGCTAGAATTATGAAAAATTATCTTCATAGCCTTTATAAAGCCTTCCCTATCTTCTTCTAGCAATTTATCACAATAAAGTAGATACACCTGACCTTCTGACAATATGCCTATGGTCTTCACCATAGTTTTGTCAAAATTACTTGTATCCTCCACATATAACTTTACAAAAACCCTATTTTTTATATTAGGTATAACATCATTCAAATCTTTAATTTGATTTATAACTTTATAATCAACAACTTCTAATCTTTGATTTTCTGGAGTTTCAGAACTATCTTGTGAAAGATTTTCAAATTTATTAAGAAGAGATTTAAATTGCAATCTTAGACACATATCTCTAACTTGACTATTGTTAAAGTTTCCTTTAGTTTTTAACTGTTCCATAGGTATTTCTACAGGAACTTTAGTAATAATTGTAGCTAACTTCTTACTAAAAATTGCTTGTTCACTATACTCTTGAAGAGACTCTTTAAGTTTTTTACCACTGATATTAGATATATTCATTAAAACATCTTCTATGCTACCATATTCCTTAATTAACTTAAATGCAGTCTTCTCCCCTATCCCCGGAACTCCTGGAATATTATCTGATTTATCTCCCATTAGGCCCTACACATCTATATATTGAGTAGGTGTTACCCCAAAATCTTTAATAAATCTTTCTTTATTATATATCTCTTTTTCTGTAATTCCTTTTTTATTTATAACTACATTAACGTTATCTGTGGCTAGTTGAAGAGCATCTTTATCTCCTGTTACCACATAAACTTCCATACCTTCTTCTTCTGCTAAAACAGATATAGTACCTATTAAATCATCTGCTTCATATCCCTCTAACTCAAATACACTTATTCCCATCTTGGATAATATTTCTCTTATTATAGGAAATTGCATGGAAAGCTCTGGAGGTGTTTTCTTCCTTCCTGCTTTATAATCTTCATATTCCTTATGTCTAAATGTATTAGAAGATTTATCAAAGGTAGCTACAATATAATCTGGATTTATATCTTCTTTAATTTTAAGAAGCATATTTAAAAACCCATATACTCCATTAGTATAAACGCCTTCTTTTGTTGTAAGTTCTGGTATAGCATAAAATGCTCTATATAGTAAGCTATTTCCATCTAAAACAGCTAAGCTTTCTCTATTAATTTTAATCACATCCATTCAAATTATTTAATCGCTTTTATTGAATTCCTTTATTTTTTCTTATTATCCCCTATCATTATTCTTTACTTTTTTGAGTCTAAAGTCAAGTAAATAAACAGGATTCTTTTGATAAATGATTATATCATTACTTCATGGTATTAACAATAAAACTTATAATTTTTAAATATAAGTTTTCATTTATCTGCATTATGAGTATAATACAGGTTTTATTTAATAAAATGGAATTTAATAAACCTTCTAAGATATAGATTTTCTATATCTTAGAAGGTTTACTAAATGCAAAAATATATTTCTAAATACAACTAAATATTTATATAAACAAATAAATAATAACTGGTTAAAAAATTTCTAGTAAATAATTCATAACTTTAAATTTTGATATCTTCATCATATTTAAGTCTAAAGCACTAATTAAAAGTGAACCAATACAAGTCATTTCTGCAATAGATGCATTCTTATCCTTACATTGTTTTTCAATTTCTAAAATATACTTAAATCTAATTCATGGGATAATTTTTCTAGAATCTTGATTCCACCTATGCTATTTCCCTGAGCATCAAGAGCAGGACCTACAACTCCAATTCCCATCCTCCTAGGTACTGCAGCCATTATTCCACCGCCTACTCCACTCTTTGCTGGAATTCCTATATGTACAGCAAACTTTCCAGATGCATCATACATACCACAAGTAACCATTATGGTTTTAACTATTCTACATGCCTCTCTGGATATAACTCTTTCATTATTTATAAGAACTCCATCATTGGCAAGCATAGCTCCTATCCTAGCTATATCTTTGCAAGTTATCTCCATAGAACAAGCTTTAAAGTAGACATCTAAAATTTCCTCTACATCACCTTCTATTATGCCATTACCCTTCATGTAATAAGCTAATGCTCTGTTTCTATTTCCAGTTTTCTTTTCACTCTCATACACATTGTAATTTATACCTATCTCATCATTTCCAGTTATTTTTCTTGTAAAATTAAGTATTCTATTTATTTTTTCATCAGCTGTTTCTCCATTAATTAAAGACACTGTTGCAATAGCTCCTGCGTTTATCATAGGATTCAATGGTTGTTTTTGTTCATGAGTTTCCAAGTTAGTTATGGAATTAAACCCTGACTCTGTAGGTTCCATTCCAACTTTAGTGAAAACGTATTCTGTACCATTATCTAAGATTGCTAACATTAAGGTTATTACTTTAGACATACTTTGTATTGTGAATTTAATATCCCAATCACCTGCAAAATATTCTTCACCGCCTAAATTGGTAACCCAAATACCTAAAGCTTCAGGATTAGCTTTTGCTAGTTCTGGTATATATGAAGCCACTTCACCTTTACTTGTCCACTTTCTACAATCTTCAATTATATTTTCCAAGATTCTCTTCATTATCATGTCTCCCTTCTGATTTAATTTCTTACAGTTTTATTATAGTAATCAAGTATCCATTTTTCAATACTTAAATATTGACTTCAGTATTATCCTTATCTAAGGTAAAAATACTATTGTAATCCTTAGGATATTGTGGTAAAATACTAAATGTACTAGCCGGTGTGATGGAATTGGCAGACGTGCGGGACTCAAAATCCCGTGGTGGCAACACCGTACCGGTTCGACCCCGGTCACCGGCACCAGTAAAAAACCTCTTGATTAATCAAGAGGTTTTTTTATATTATAAACTTATTTTATCAAATAATATCATGAAATATTTAAACTGAAATATAATAATATTATAAAGTATTATTATTGGGAGTATCTATGATTAATTCAAGAGATTGTAGTTTATATTACGATGAAAGTGTATCTAATTTTCTTGTTCAATATAAAAATAAAGATGAGTTTAAAAACCAAATAGATAAAATATCCTATGCTTGTGGTGATGTAATTACAGATAATCTAGCTGTAGTAGCAGTGTCCCATTTAGAAATGAATAGATTGTTAAAAGAAGTTCCCCAAATTACTTTCTTCGATTTTAGAAAAATGTTTGTATTAGGTGAAACTTCAAAATCTACTTCCCCTCCTTCTGTGGNNGTGGGCAACATAAATTCCATATTAATAAATCCTTATTTGAATTTAACTGGTAGAGGAGTTCTAATAGGTATTGTAGATACAGGTATAGATTATCTTAATGAGGAATTCATTAGAGAAGATGATACCTCAAGAATAGTTAGCCTTTGGGATCAAACTATATCAAACAATAGTTCTACCACATATATGGGTACTACTTATTCTAATGAACAAATTAATGCAGCAATTAAAGCTTATAAAAACAATGAAGATCCTTATGCAATCGTGCCATCTAAAGATACTATTGGACATGGTACACAGGTTGCAGGGATTATAGGTGCCAGAGGTAATAACTCTAATATAAGAGGTATAGCTAATGACAGTGACTTTGTAATCGTAAAGCTCTTTGAATCTACTAATTTTAGAAAAACCTTACTAGAAAATGGCATAGAGTATACTCCAGTATATAATGCCAGTGAAATCGTATCTGGAGTCGAATATTTAAAAAATGTTGCTATTGAACTTAAAAGACCTATGGTCATATATTTAGGCTTAGGTTCTACAGAAAGTAGCCACGATGGAAATAGCTTGATTTCTAGATATATGTCCTCTATAGGTACTATTAGAGGAATATGTATCATTGCTGGCGTCGGAAATGAAGGAGCTGCTCAAACCCATGCTACTGGTTATATTAAAAATAAAAATGATCCCTCATCCCTAGAACTTAGAATTACTAAAGAAATGAAGTTTTTCACATTTAACATATGGGTTAAAAAGCCAAACAGAGCTTCTTTAGTCATAGTATCTCCTACTGGTGAAAGCTCTAGCCTATTAAAATCCACAGATGTTAATGAACAGAATACTAAATTTGTATTCTTGAACACTAGATCAAGAGTTCTATATTTTAATCCTGAACATTTTACTGGCCATGAAGTTATCCATGTAGAATTTTATGACATAAAACCCGGCATATGGACCTTTAGGCTAACAGGAGAATATTTAATTGATGGACGATATGATATTTGGCTACAACCCCATAGTACTTTACCCAGCGGTACCGAATTTCTTCAACCTAACCCATTAAATACACTAACTGAACCATCCACAGCTGTTAATATTGTTACTGTTTCTTATTATGGTGAAGATAATGCTTTAATTTCCACTTCCGGAAGAGGTTTCAATACCAACAACCTAATCAATCCTGATATAGCTACTTTAGGCATAAATATTTTAACTACAAAAGTTACTGGTGGCCCTACCACAATGTCTGGTAGTTCTGCTGCAACTGCTATAGTTGCAGGAGCCTGTGCAATATTATTAGAATGGGGGATTGTTAATGGCAATGATCAAACTATGTATTCTCAAAAAATTAGAAATTATCTAATGCATGGTGCAGCTAGGAGCAGTTATTACCGTTTTCCTAATCATGAGTTAGGATATGGATATTTAGACCTATTAGGTGTTTTTAACTTTATAAGTAGATCCTATTCTACAAATATATCTCTTAATAGAACCCACACTTGTAATGAGTATAATCAAAGTGATGATTATATTGTATATACTACTAATAATATATTTATAAGAATTCCAAAATGTATTGTAGGTGATTTTATATGAAGCGACATTTAGGTGTTCCGGATAACATTTTTTATGATATAAATTACGATCATTATATTGTTCAGTATCAAGGAAATATTCAACAAGACATCACTCAAGAGCCGAGTCACTATTTAGCTATAATTAATGATAGGTATGCAATCATATCTCTGCCTAAAAACGTAGAAATATCTGTTGGTGACCCTGAATATCCCTCCATTGTATATGTAAAACCAGTTGAAATGTATACCCTTCAACAGATTACCCCTACAGAGGCCTCTCAAGCAGGCTTTTTACAGTTAGGCCTCCCTTTAACCTTAAATGGGAGTGGTGTCAATGTAGCAATTCTTGATACCGGTATAGATTACTTAAGCGAAGAATTTATGAGGGATAATGGAGAAACTAGAATAGAATGTATTTGGGATCAAACAATACCTTCTAAAAGCAAAACTTTAGATGATTTTATTCCATATGGTACTCTATATGAAAAAGATGATATTCAGTCTGCTATACAAGCAGCTAGAGAAGGTAAATCTCCCTATGATATAGTACCAACCATAGATGAAATTGGTCATGGTACAAATATGGCTGGGATAATTGGAGCTACTGGTAAAAATCCTCAGTTAAAGGGTGTAGTCCAAAATTGCGATTTTGTAATTGTAAAACTAATTGAAGATTTTTCCTATAAATCACAATTTAATGTTAAAGTTCCAATTTATAACATAACTACTATTTTTGCTGCCCTAGAATTTTTATATAGATATTCTTTAACTTCGTCTAAACCAATGGTTATTCTTTTTCCTCTTGGTACAAATTTAGGTAACCATAAGGGGACTGGAATCTTAGAGCAGTATATAGCGTCTCTAAGCCAAAATAGTGGATTTATAGTTGTTGTTCCAACTGGGAATCAAAGAGATAAAGGATGCCATACTTCTGGAATACTATCCGAACCTGGAGAACTTCATATAGTAGAAGTTGATGTATCTCCAGAGCAAAATAGTTTATGGATGGATATTTGGGTAGATTCACCTAACATCATGTCAGTAGAAATTATATCTCCCTCTGGTGAAAGCACTGGTATTATTGGGGCCGTAATTAATGATACAGAATATTACGATTATATATTCGAAAAGACTTCAGTTAAAGTTAATTACTATTTACCTGAAGATATTACCGGTGATGAATTAATACGAATTAGATTTTATGACATACAATCAGGTATATGGAAACTTAGATTGATTACAAATACTGTTTTAAAAGGTAACTTTAATGCTTGGATTCCAGAAGAGGGCTTAACTGTTGGTGGTACTCACTTTAGCTATTCAGACCCCTTTGGAACATCTACTAATCCAAGCAATTCCCCCTATGTAATCTCTGTTGCAGCTTATAATCAAAACAATAATTATCTTCTAAACTACTCTGGTGCAGGTTTTAACGACCTTAAATTTAATTACGTTGATATAGCAGCTGGTGGTGTAAATGCTATAACAGTAGCTCCTAACAATGAAATTGCAACAGTTAATGGCACCTGTGTAGCTGCTGCTGTTGTTGCTGGTGCTTGTGCCATGTTATTTGAATGGGGATTTACTAGACTTAACGATCCCTACATGTATTCTCAAAGTATAAAAACCTATATTGCAAGAGGCGCTGTACAACGTCTTGGGGATATATATCCTAATCCTCAATGGGGCTATGGATTATTAAATATACTTCAAATGTTTCAAAACATGATTTAACTATACTGGTAAAACCCTAATCATAAAACATATTATGATTAGGGTTTTGTAACTTTTCTTCTTTTAAATTCTTTTTTAACACATACTCACTTTAACATTTTTACCCATATAACTAAGTATCTTTTCTAATTCTCTTATTATTCCTAATTTTATAGTATAGCTAATATGACTGTTGGAATCATCATGAACAGGATTTATTGCATTCCCTATAAAAAAATTTATATCAGTTGATTCTTCAAATAAAATTTTGGCTATCATGGAAGCTCCATCTATTTTATTCCTTAAATCTAAGGATATATTTGATGTAATACTATATTGTTTAGCAATATCTAAAACTTTTTCCAAAGTTATAACTCCTTCTGTAACTAAATCTACTCCTTCAATATACGCAGTTGATGGTGTTTCCTCATTGAATGTATTATTGTTTATTACAATAGGCTTATTTAAATATCTACTTGCTATCTTAGCCGTAGTTCCTCCACAAATTATCTTCTTACCTTTTCTTGAAAAAAAAAGTTTTAATACCTTATTATCATCTTCTTTATGCTCTGGTGGACCTATCATAAGATTCACTACTTTTCTCTCACAAATTTTAAACACAGCAACGGTTATATCATCATCTGGGGAATTTAAATATAAATCCATAGATGCATTTGCTATGGTTGCAGCCATCCTTTGTGGTGACATATCTGGAGTATACCATCTCTGAACATATTCTATAATGCTTTCTCTTCTCCACCCATTTTTTGTAGTTCTTCCGAGCCCAGCGCTTGTAACTCCATCCGTTAAAAGTATAATCATATCTCCTATAGAAAGCTTAATATTACTTTCATATATTTCTTTCTCATAAATAACTTTGCACATTGAATCATATACAACGTTTTTCCCTTCTCTAATTAAAATTACTGACGGATTATCAAATTGTGCTAAATATGCATCGCCTCGTTGATAAATTTGAAGTATAGTAAAAGTTGAATATGCCATATTTCTAACCTTGCAAACTGGTAAGCTTTTAGCTATTGTATATACACTTTCCTCTATAGACATATTACTAGCCATCATGGTGCCTAATATCTTTGATGTTAAAGTTGCTAGTATATTAGCCTTAATACCGCTTCCCAACCCATCAGACAATACAAATGTAGTCTTATCTTTACCTTTTATTGTAGTGTAAAAATCTCCGGAGATAGATTCACCATGTTTGTTAAAGCTTGCAAATCCACTTTCCAAAAATAAATTAGTCATAATCCTCTTCCTCCATAAGTATTGCTTCTTTAAGGTCTGTAAGTGCTACTTTAGTTTCAGCTGCTGTTTCTCCAAGTAATGATGCAATCTCATGTACAATACACATATGCTTTTCAACAATTTTATCAGTTATATCTGCTCTAAGTGTCTTTTCTTTAATCAATTTCTCTCTTTTTAGTTTTAGTTTAGTTATATCCTTCATTATACAAATAACGATTCCGCTATTTTTATCATATATAAAATTCTGTTTAACAAATTTACCGTATTCAGGCAGGTAAACATTTTCATTTGCTACATTCTCTTCTTTACTTATTACCTTTATAAAATCAAATTCATCCAAAATTCTAGATACTGAAAAACCGATAATGTCTCTGGAATTTTGAATTTCAAATATATCACAAGCTGATTTATTAATCTGTTGAACTTTTAAATTAGTATCTACAGTAAGAATAGCATTAGGTGTAACACTTATAATCTTATCTGAAAAAGATTCTGCCTTTTCCTTCATATAGGGTAAACACATACTTATTTCTGCTTTTCCTAAAATTACTGCTATTGCTTTTTCTCTACAAGTTGAATACCCACAAGTTCCACAGTTCAATTCATCCTCAATACTGTTTTTCCCCATTTTTCTTAATATACTGCTAATCTCCCTATCACTAGGAGATTGAACGACTACTTGTTCATCTGTAATTCTTCTACTTGTATCAATACTATATTTCAAATCAAAATCAGTAGGATTACATTCATTCAATGCTATACTTTCTACCTTATTCATTGAAGATATTCGTAATGCTTTGTTATGAGATGATGCTGGTCCATTTATACAACTACCACTACATGCACTCATTTCAATAAAGCAATTATCTAGATTATCATTAATTATTTCTTTTAGAGTTTCTATACAATTATCTAGACCATCAATAGCAATATAGCTATACTCAGAACTTTTATTCATTGTATTCAAAATTCCTCCAGTAATGGGGAATAATCTTGAAACACAAGTGTTTTTATCTATGTTTATATTATCTTCAATTTTTAATCCTTCTTCATTTATCCAAATATCTAGTTCTTCAAAAGTAATGGTTATATCATTGTATTCTTCTCCACTTCCACATTCTTCTTTTTTAGATATGCATGGACCAATAAACACAACAATAACATCCTTCATATTACTTTTCAATAACTTACTATGAGCTTGCACTGGTGAAATTACAGGTGCTAAATACTTTAATGCTTCTGGATAATGCTTCTGAACTAATTTAACAACCGTAGGACAACATGAAGATATAATTACATTTTTCCAATGATTTTTAATCAAATTTTCATATTCACTTTTTACTATGTATGCTCCTTCTGCCGTTTCAAAAACATTACTAAATCCAAGCTTTCTTATCACATTAGCAAATTGTGAAAACTGAGTAACGTTGTAATTTGAAATATAAGAAGGCGCTATACTAGCAATAACCTGTTTCCCATCCCTGATCAAAAACTTTATAGTTAATACATCATTACGAACTTCTTTAGCATTCTGAGGGCAAACAACCATACAATTACCACATAAAACACAATCTCTTTCAATAATCTGAGCTTGATGATTTTTTACCTCAATAGCTTTAACAGGACAATTTCTAATGCATTTATAACAGTTCTTACAATTAGCTTTTTTAAATTTCAGTATACCCATGGAAAATCTATCCCCTATCATAAAATAAATAATGCAAACTATTTAACAATACCAATTTTGATAAAGTTTTAACAATTCAATTGTATAGCCGAATAGTATAATTGTCAATTCTAACTAAAACTCAAATTCCAAGTGCTAATATTTATTCTATGAGTTTATTTTCTTAGTGGATATATGTATAAAGTATATTGTTTACCATCAAAAATATATGCTTAACATATCTTTTTGATTAGATTAACACTATTATTTCCACATATTATCTGTGAGTTTTTCAATTTCTTTCTTAAGTCTTTCCGTCTCTTTATTGTTAATAATATATTTACCATAC
>NZ_DHYX01000112.1:48375-48651 GCF_002414285.1 Clostridium sp. UBA5119
ATATCTTCCTTTTCACATACAGCGTACTCTTCTTCAAATCTATCTATAATTATCATAAACCTTCCTCCTTTTATACTATTATTAATAATAAACATAATTTTTATAATTTAATGGTAAATATTTATAATATAAATATTGCATTTTTATTTATATATATTATACCTAGTATTTTTTCTTATTAGTAGTAATAATTACACATTAACTTTCATAATTTATAAGGAATAGAGGGGTTGATATTTTGAAAAAGAAATTTTTAATTTTATTTATAATTTTATT